>JAKZXM010000165.1:0-6495 GCA_047514975.1 Rhodospirillales bacterium | reverse complement strand
ATACCGACGCCGTTCAGGGGAATTCCCTTCGCGGGCCGGCGTATTGCAGCGCGCCGCCCGGATCGAGCGGTCGGGCCGCGCGCAATATGCCTCGGAACGCGCGCGGGTTGTCAACAGGAATTGTTGCCTTCCGGGACCGGTCGCCGCGGCCACGATTCCCGGCCGCGATCGCGAAGCGCTCCGATCCTCCCAAACGCCCGGTCCCGTGCTACGCTTCGCCGATCGAAGCGGGAGGCCCCGGCGTGACACCGACGATTCCCGGCGCGGCCACGAGACCGGCGAGGATCCAGGGGAAGCGTCTTTTCACCTTCGCCGTGATCGCCGACACCCACGTCAACGAAGCGGAACGGATTTCGACGTCGCTGTTCCCCAGCACGGCGCTCACCAACGCCCGCGCGCGCTACGCGTTCGCGGCCATCAACGCGGCGCCCCCCGCGTTCGCCGTCCATCTCGGGGATCTGGTCAACCCGGTCCCCGCCCAGCCGACGTACGCCGCCGCCGCCGAGCGGTTCCTGGAGCTCAGCCGCGCGATCTCCTGCCCGCTCCATCTCGTTCCCGGCAACCACGACGTCGGCGACAAGCCCATGGCCTGGGGTCCGGCGCCCGTGGTCTCCGAGGAATCCCTGGCGCTCTGGGAGCGCTACTTCGGCAAGAACTTTTACGCGTTCGGGCACGGCGGCGTGCGTTTCGTCGTCGTCGACGCCCAGATCATCAACACGCGGCTGGCCAAAGAAAAGGCGCAACGCGCCTGGCTCGAGGACGAGCTTGCGCGCGAGCGCGATGTCCGCACGTTTCTCTTCCTCCATTACCCCCCCTACCTTCACGACCGCGACGAGGACGAGCACTACGACAACATCGCCGAGCCCGGGCGCTCGTGGTTGCTGGACCTCATCGCGCGAAGCGGACCCGAGGCGCTGTTCGCGGGCCACGTTCACAACTTCTGGTACAACCGGTTCGCGGATACCGACTGCTACGTCGTGCCGTCGGTCGGTTTCGTCCGCTCCGACTTCGCCGAGCTCTTTCGCGTCGAACCGGCCGACGAGTTCGGGCGCAACGACGCGCCGAAACTCGGCTATCTCCTGATCGACGTTTACGAGCGCGGGCACGCGTTCCGCCTTGTGCGCACCGGGGGCCGGACCGCGGATCCCGGCGCATCGACCGAGAGGGCCGCGGCGCCCGCGCCCGCGCCTGTGGCGGCGACGGCCGATTCGCGCGCGCGGCCGACCGTCGGCGTCGAGCTTCGCCAGGCGTGGGCCGACGCCACCGAAATCACGGCGTCGGGACACCCCGACGAGTTCGGCCGCAAGCGGGCGCGGAACGACTACGCCCTGCTGGCGCTCCAGGAGATGGGCGTCGTCAAGCTTCGGGTCCCCCTCCAAGACCTGGACCACCCCGTAACGCGCGCGCGGATGGGTGAATTCATCGCCCTTGGACATGCCTTCACGGTCCGCGCCTTCGGCACGCCCGACGCCGGCCTCGCCGCGTTTCTCGGCGCCCATCGCGAGCTCGTCCGAGGGGTTGAGCTGATCGACACGCCGGCGGCGTTCGCCGCCGCCGCCGGGGCGATTCGCCGCCTCAAGGACGCAGCTTCATGCCGGGTCCACCTCTCGCCCTTGCACGTGAAGCGGGGCGCGGCCGCTTCGCCGGGGGGAGCCTTCACCGTCAACCACGGCGTCCATCATGGACTAGCGGCCCAGGACGCCGAGAGCGCGGGTGAGCTGGTGGAAGCGCTTGGGCTTGCGTCCGCCGTCGACGGTTTGGTCTTTCGAATCGTCCGCGAAGGCAGCGTCTGGGACGAGATCGCCGCCGCCCGAGCGCTGGCGGCGAGGCTCGGCATGAACGCCACCGTCACCGTGCGGCTGGCGGCGACCGAAAATCCCGCCGAAGCGGCGCGCGACGACCTCGAGCACGCGAACCGCGTCGCCGAGGCAGTGCTCGCCGCGGCCGCCTATCCCGAGGTGGACGTCTTCATCGACACCCTGGCCGACATCGATCGCGGGTACTTCGTACGGAACGGGCTCCTCGACCGCCTTTACAATCCCCGCCTCGCGGCCGCGGTGGTCCGGCACCTGAACGAGGCGCTGGCCGGGATCGAGGGCGATCTCGCGCCGGGGGCCAAATTGACGGAGGCCGGATGCCGGGTTTGCGCGTTTCGAACACCGGACGCCCATTACGCCCTGATCCTTCCCGACGGCGCGTCGAGCCTCGCCGGGATCGCGCTTCACGAAGCGCGCGGGGGGGCCGCCGGCGAGGGCGCGGTGACGCGACTGGATTCGGGCGTCGTGGCGCGGATCGCGTGGCGCGGGCACGGCGCCGGCCCGGAAACGGGACTTCGCTTCGCGACGCCGCTCCAATGTGACGCGCCCGCGCTCTTTTCGATCCCCGCCAACGCAATCGCCGCGGTCCCGCAACCCTGAACGGCGCGCCGGACATCGAGCGCGGATCGAACCACGAGAAGGAAAACGGTGCGCACCCTGCACGCCCTGGCCTGCGTGGCGGGCGGTCGCTTTGCGATGAACGTCGCTGTCGAAGTCACGTATCTTTGGGAATCCAGCCCCCGCGCGGTTACTCTGGCTCTCGCGGATTTGATGCGGGCCCGCGACCGGGCCCCCGGCGTTCGAACCGAAAGGCAAATCGATGATGCGCGATCATTCCCGCCGTTTCGCAGCACTTGCCGTGATCGGGGCGATCGCCTGTGCCGCCGCTTCGGCACCGGCCGGGGCCGATTTGATCGGCCTCGTCAAAAGGGTGAAGAGCAGCGCCTTCGGAACCCCGCCTGGCAGTGAGCGCGAGAAGAAGTTCCGGCGCTTCCCCGTCGTTCAGGACGAGCTTCTCGAGACCGGGAGCGGGGCCGGGATGCTGGTCGAATTCCTGGACGAGACGACGCTCACCCTCGGCGCCGACGCGAGCCTGATGATCGACACGTTCGTCTACGACCCGGCGAGTGCGACCGTCACAACGCTTCTCACCCTCTCGGTGGGAACGCTGCGGTTCATTTCGGGCAAGGTCGGCTATGCCACGATGCAGATCGTCACCCCGACCGCGGCGATCGCGATTCGCGGCAGCGACGCCATCATCTCGGTCGCGCCCGACGGTGCGACCACGGTCTCCGTGCTGGACGGCGAATTCGAAGTCTCGAATTCGGACGGCGACGAGCAGGCCACCGTCGGCCCGGCCGAAAGCGTCTCGGTCTCGGCCACGGGCTCGGTCGGCACCGTGGCGCCGGGGCCGACCGAGCCGCCGGCCGAGCTCGACATCCCCTCGCCGAGGGATCCGGGCGGCACCGCCGGCGTCGGGCCGGGCACGGACTCTGACCCCGACCACGGCCTCGACGACGACGACCACGATGATGACGACGACGACCACCACGACGACCACGACGATGACGAAGAAGGCGGTAACGGGCATTAGTGAGCGGCGATGAAAAATCGCTTCATGGTGTCGTTACTTGGCGTGCTTGGCGCGGATCGCCGTGGCGCGGCCCGTGGCGCGGGCACGGCGCCGGCCCGGAAGCGGGAATTCGCTTCGCGCGGCCGCTCCGATGTGACGCGCCCGCCCTGCATTCGATTCCGGTGCACGCGATCACCCGGGTCCCGCAACCCTGAACGCGGCGGCTAGGGCCCGCGTTGCGCGGGCCGGACGCCTCGGATATAGTCCGAGTTCGCCATCCGCGCGCCATGCTGCGCCGGCGTCCGCGTCCGCGGGGCCGGACTTCAAGCACGGATCAACAACCACGGGAGGAATAACGATGCGCACCCTGCATGCCCTGGCCGGCGTGGCCGCGGCGGCCGTCGTCGCCGGTACGGCCGCGGCCGACGAGATCACGATCGCACTCGGCGCCGAGCCCACGTCCATCGACCCCCACTACTGGTCGGGGGCGCCCAACGTGGCCATGGGCCGGAACATCTTCGACCATCTGGTGAACCCCGACGCGGCCTATCAGATGAAGCCGGGCCTTGCGACGTCGTGGAAGGCCTTGGACGACACCACCTGGGAGTTTACGCTGCGCCAAGGCGTGAAGTGGCACGACGGCAGCCCGTTTACCGCCGACGACGTGGTCTTCACGTTCAAGCACGCGCCCGACGCCGGCCTCAAGCAGTTCTCGCCCTACATCAAGGGCCGCTTGGTCAAGAAGGTCGACGATCATAAGGTCCTCATCACGACCGAGGGGCCGGATCCGCTGGTTCCCAACAACATGGCCGCGTTCTCCGTCGTCTCGGCCAAGCACGGCCAAGGCGCCAAGCCCGAGGACTACAACACCGGCCGGGTCACTTACGGGACCGGACCCTTCAAGTTCGTCGAGTGGATCTCGGGCGACCGGATCGTGCTCGAGGCCAACCCTGATTACTGGGGCGGCAAGGCGGCCTGGGACAAGGTCACCTTGAAGCCCATCAAGTCGGGACCGTCGCGGATCGCGGCGCTCATCAGCGGCGACGTGGACATGGTCGACTACGTGCCCACCACCGATGTGGCGCAGCTGCGCAAGAACCCGAAAGTGGAGATTTCGCAGGGGCCGTCGGCGCGGGTGATCTTCATCCAGCTCGACGTCTCGCGCGACATCTCGCCCTTCGTCTTCGACAACGCCGGCAAGCCCATGTTCCCGAATCCGTTGCGCGACTGGCGCGTGCGCCAGGCGATCAACCTCGCCATCGACCGCCGCGGCATCGTCGACCGCGTCATGGACAACAACGCGGTCGCCGCCTCGCAGATTCTCGCCAAGGGCTTCTTCGGCTTCAACGACGCGCTCGAGATCCCCAAGGCGGATCCCGAGGCCGCGCGCCAGCTCTTGAAGCAGGCCGGCTACGGTGACGGCTTCAAGATGACCATCCACGGCCCGAACGACCGCTACGACAACGACGCCCAGATCCTCGAGGCGTGGGCTCAGATGCTGAGCAAGGTCGGGATCGAGACCACGGTGGACGCGATGCCGAAGGCGACGTTCTTCACCCGCGCGGCCAAGCCCGAGTTCAGCTTCTCGATGGGCGCCAACGGCTCGCGCACCGGCGAGGCGTCGGTGCCGCTGAAGGCGTTCTGCCACAGCCGCTGGCCGGATACCGGCTTCGGGGTCTACAGCCGCACCCGCTACGCCAACGAGCGCCTCGACCCCATCATCGAAAAGGCGCTGGTCATTATCGACGCCGCCAAGCGCGAAAATCTCTTCCACGAGGCGATGGAGATCTGCATGCGCGACGCGGCCTACATCCCCAGCCACTACCAGGTGAACACCTGGGGCTTGCGGAAGGGCCTCAAGTATGCGCCGCGCGTCGACGAGTTCACGTTGCCTTACGGCGTGACCAAGGGCTGAGCGAACCCAAGCCTTGCCGTTCGGGAACGGGTCCGGGGCGCTGGCTTCGGACCCGTTTTCTTTGTCTGGCCGCACTTCACGGAAATGGTGCCGCCTGTAGGACTCGAACCTACGACCCCGGCATTACGAATGCCGTGCTCTACCAACTGAGCTAAGGCGGCGCCGGCGCGCCCCCGGGGGCGCGCACGGACCCTAATTACTGCGCGCTTCTCGCGCCGTCAACGACGCGCAGCTCGCACGCTGCGCTCGCGCTTCGTCCGCTTGGTCGGCTCCAGCCCGCACCCCTGCCCGGCCGCCCCAAGCGTACCATTCCGTGGGCGGCCGGGCGGGGGTGCGGGCCGGTGCGATTCCACGTAAGTGGATAACGGTCCATCGAGGCCGGTGGCGCGGGCGCGCCGAGCCGCCTAAGCTGGGCCGCTTTGGGACGGTTCGCGACAATGATCACCACGGCCCCCTTGCCCGCCCGGCGCGACTTGGCCGCCGTGTTCGCCGAGTCCGCGGGCCCCGCGCGCCGGGGGCCGCCGGCGGAGGCAACATGCGGCGGGTAGAGGGAAAGACGGCGCTCGTCACGGGCGCCGCGGGCGGCATCGGCGGCGCGATCGCCCTGCGATTGGCGGAGAGCGGCGCGCGGGTCTTTCTGACCGACGCCTCGGAAACCGGATTGGAGGAAACGGCAGCCCGGATCGCGGCGGCGACGGGCGCCAAATCCGGCGTACACAAGCATGACGTCTCGTCGGAAGAGAGCTGGCATCTGGTGATGGCGGCGATCGGGCACGCCTGCGACAAGCTTGACATCGTCGTGAACAGCGCCGGCATCTTCAACACCATCGGCCAGCCCTTCGATGCCATACCCTATGCCGAGTGGCGCGAAATCATCGCCGTCAATTTGGACGGCGCGTTCCTCGGAACCCGCTGCGGCGTGCGCGCGATGAAGAGCACGGGCGGCGGTTCCATCATCAACATCGCTTCAACCGCAAGCTATCTCGGGACGAAAGCAGGCGCCGCCTACGGCGCCAGCAAGGGTGGCATCCGTGCCTTGACCGTGCAGGCGGCGATCAGCTGCGCGAACCATCGCTACGACGTCCGTGTGAACTCGATCAGCCCCGGCTACGTCCGGACGCCGGCGATGGAAGCCAGGTTGGCGGCCGAATATGGAAGCATAGAGGAAGGGATGAAGGCCGCGGCGGCGC
>JAKZXM010000164.1:0-9922 GCA_047514975.1 Rhodospirillales bacterium | reverse complement strand
GTCGTTTCCTGAGGCTCTTCGCCTTGCCGACGTAAAGCACCTCGCCGCCGCCGGCGATCATGCGGTAAACGCCGGTCGCCCCCGGCGCGGTCCGCAGATGCGCCTCGATCACGGACACGCCGGATTGGATCGAGGCGGGGCCGGATGCGGGCGTGCATTCGCGTGTCTCTCGGCGTGGCTGGTCCATGGCCGTTAATCGCCGCGATCGCCGACCATGCGGACGTCGTGGCCCAAGCGCGCCAAGGCGTCCGGGTAACTATCCACCGAAGCTGTGGACAAGTCTGTTGATAGGCGTCGTCGGCGGTTCACGGCAGTTTGCGGGGCCTCGGCGTTGATCGGTTTGCACAAAATATGGGCGAATTTGCAAGCCATTGATTTAAAGCAATAATTTGAATTAATGGCTATCCGCGAGCATCGTACCAGTACTAATCTCAAGGCGGCATAACAATGCGCTAACAATCGCGGACCTGTGCACAACCGCCTCCCCAGAGGTCGAGGGGCCAGCCGTGCCTTGTTTGATTTCGGACACCGCCACGCACTGAATTCTATACTTTGCGGGCCCCCCTTTCGATTTCGATTCCCGCACTGCTTACGTCCGGCAACACGTCAAGCTTTTCCACCCGGACCCGCGTCCACGCGACGCGCGGGTCCTCGAGGCATCGTTCCGCGATAAACTCGGCCAAGGTCTCGATCAGGTTGACGTGGCCGCGGCCGACGATGGCCCGCACACCGTCCACCACTTCTTCATAGCTGACCACGCCGGCAAGCTCGTCATCACGCAAGGCGTCGGTTTCCTCGACCGCCAAATCGAGGTTGATCCGTATCTTCTGTGGCGCGTCGCGTTCGTGCCGGTGAACCCCGATCGAGCACGGCAGGATCAGATCGCGGACGAACATCCGCCGGGTGCCGGCCGGCGGCGCGGCCTCGGCGCCGTCATCAGGCGCGCGTCCGCCCTTCGCGATCGTCCCGGCGCCGCCCTTCATTCTTTTGATCTCCCTTGCGGCGCCTGCGCCCAGCCCAGATGCTGGCCTGCATCGAGGGCGATCATCTGGCCGGTGATGGCCGGCGTCTCGAGGATGAACCGCACCGCATCCGCGATCTCGCCGGGCGTCGTCGGTCGCTTGAGCGGAAGCTGCGACCATTGGCGGTTGAACTGGTCCTGGGACTGGCGCGCGCTCGGCAACGTCGGCCCCGGCCCGATGGCGTTGACCCTTGCGCCGGGCGCCAGCGCCAGGGCCAAAATCCGCGTCAATGTCCAAAGGCCCGCCTTGCTTAGGGTATAGGACGTGAAATAGGGCGTCAGGTTCAACACCCGCTGATCGATGATGTTGACGACGTTGCCTTCGATGTCGGGATTGAGCTGGGCGGCGAACGCTTGGCTGAGAAGGAGCGGCGCGCGTAGATTGACCTGCATATGGGCGTCCCAGACCGCGCGCGGAGAATCGTCGGGGGTGTCGGGCTCGAACACCGAGGCGTTATTCACGAGGCAGGTAAGGGGACCGAGCGCCTCGGCCGCGCGCGACACCAGCCGGGCGGCCTCGTCGTCGGCCGCGAGATCGGCCTGGACGAGGGTGATCCGCGCGCCCGCCTCGGTGGCTTCGTCCACCAGGTCGCGGGCGGCGTCGGCGGACGTGTTGTAATGGGCGGCAACGGCCCATCCGTTGCACGCGAGGTCCAGCGCGATGGCGCGGCCGATTCGCCGCGCCGCACCGGTAACAAGGGCGGCGCGCGGGAAACCATCGGACATGGGGAGAGAATGGTGGAACCCAGGCGGCGATTCAAGGACGAGGCGGGCCCGCAATCCGCTCTATTTCAATAGGATCGCCACGATCGCCACGATCGTCCATGTCCGGGGTCCGCGAATCCCGGCTTTGCGGCGAGTCCCCGCCCGCAGTCGCGTCGGATCCGCGCCCGCTGCCGGCCTCATGACGCTTGCCCGAGGATGCCCGCAACGCCGTAGGCCTGGGCGCCGACGTAGGCGGCGTAGGCTGCGAGCAGCGCGATCGCCGCGCCGCGGCCCAAGCGGCGGCCGACGAGGAAGGGCAACAGAAGAATCGTGGTCGCCAGCATCACCCATAGATCGAAGCGCAGGATCTGGTCGGGGACCACGAGCGGCGTGAACATGGCGACCACACCGGCCACGCACATGAGGTTGAAGAGATTGCTGCCCAAGATGTTGCCCAGCGCCACTTCGCCGTGGCCGCGATAGGCCGCCATCGCGGAAGCCGCGAGCTCGGGCAAGCTGGTGCCGATCGCGATCACCGTCAGCCCGATCACCTCTTCGGCGACCCCGAACTGGCGCGCCGCCGTGATTCCGCCCGCGACCAGCACTTCGGCGCCGAGAAGGACGCCGGCGAGCCCCAGGACCAGCACCAAGACCGCAAACGAAATCGTGCGCGGCAGGCCCGCAAGCGCCTCCACTTCCTTGACGTGGATGGCGGCCGCGTCCCGCCCCCTTAGCTCGCGCCAGTAGGCATGGACGAGGAACCCGAGAAAGGCGGCGAAAAGGCCGAAGCCGGACCAAAACCCGATCACGCCCGTGAGCGCGATCGCCACGAACGCGACGGTTCCCGCGATCATCGCCGCGCCTTCGTAAATAAACGCCTTGCCCGTCACGGCCACGGGCACCACGACCGTGGCCGCCCCCAGGACCAGGAGAACGTTGGCGATGTTGCTTCCCACCACGTTGCCGACCGCCATGGAAATCGCGCCGGCAAGGGCCGCGTTCGCCGAGACCACGAGCTCCGGCAACGAGGTCCCCAGCGCGATAATGGTCATGCCGATCACCAGCGGCGAAATGCCGAGCAGCTTTGCCGTCGCCACGGATCCGCGCACGAGAAACTCGGCGCCGCCCAGCAGGAACACGAAGCCGCCGATGAGCTGGAGGTACATCATGATGGTCAAGTCCCGCAACCGGACGGCCGCGCGCGAAGGGCTCCCGGGCGGCGCGGCGCAGTCCGCAGGGGCGCAGTCCGCAGGAACGAAGGGGAATTACGAGGCCGGTTGTGCCATTCGCGAGAGATCGAATCAACTCTCGCCGCGCCGGCCAGACCAGATCGTGGTCGCCCGCTATCGCCACCGGCGATCCACCGACCCCGGGAATCCGGTCACTCTTATTGAAATCAAGCGCGATCCGCGCTGGCGCGGACGCGTTCGACGAGGGGACGGAATTCGGCGACCAGGCGCTCGTAAACCGTGCGCTTGAACGCGACGATGGTCTCGGGAAGGACCTCGATCGCGACCCATTTCCAGTCGCTGAACTCGGGATGGGGCGCCGCGCCAAGTGCTATGTCCGAATCGACGCCGGTGAAGCGAACGGCAAACCATTTTTGCCGCTGGCCGCGGAATCGTCCCTCCCAAACCCGATCCGCGACATCGTCGGGCAGGTCGTAGGCAAGCCAGTCCGCGCATTCGGCGATGACTTCGAACTTTTCGGTGCCGATCTCCTCGGCCAGCTCGCGCGCGATCGCGGCGCGGGGATTCTCGCCCTCATCGATTCCACCCTGGGGCAACTGCCATGCCTCGCCCGGCGTGTTGATCCGCCGCGCCACCAGGACCCGGCCCGCGGAATCGAACACCACCGCGCCCACGCCCCGGCGATAGGGACGCGATTCGGCCCTCTCGCCGGTCGGCGCGCGGGATCTCAATTCGCCTCGCCCGCCACGGCCAGCGCCGAAACGGGCGCGAGCGCGATGTTCTTCTGCTCGAGCGTCTCCGCCCAGGCCGCCAGTCGCTTCAGGGTGGATGGATAGGGCGAGGCGACCGCGACTGCCGCCTTCCTATCGCGGGCGAGTCCCTCGAGGACCGCGAGCTGCGCGTCGATCGCCGCCGCACTCGGCGATGCATCGAGAACCAAGAATGCGGGCGCGCTCGCAAGCCCGATCGCGGCTGCGATCTTCGCGCCCGAATCAGCCCCGCCCAAATACATCAGGCCGCGGTCGCGCAAGGCCTCGAGCACGGGGCGGATCTGCGCCTCGTCTTGGGCCAGCTTCGAATCCGTCAACGCCAGGACGCCCACGTAACCTGTGAACCGGCTGAGGAGGAACTCGAGCCTTCTCAGCTTTTCCGGCGCATCGTGCGAGGCGAGAAGGGCATAGGGTCCGGGATCGGTCGCCGGAAAATCGTCGGGTTCCATGGGCACGGTCAAAAGGACCTCGTGTCCCCCCTGGCGCGCCGCCCGCACCCAATCGCCCAGGTTCTTCGCGTACACGTCGAACGCGAGGCTGACGGCGGTGGGCGTCCTGGCGATGGCGGCCTCGGTGGCCGCGCGGCTCAGACCCAAGCCGACGAGCACGATGGCGACGCGGGCGCGCTCGTCGCCGGCGTCGAAGGGCTTGGCGTAGGCTTTCCACGGGGTCCGGCCGTCCCCGGCGATCTTCGGCAGGGGGCCGTCGGAGCCGTCCTCGACGAAGTCCGAATCGGGTGCCTCGGCAAGGGCTTGAACGCCCACGACTTGTGCCACCTGGACGTAGGCCGCGGGCTCGACCGAGGCGACGACGACACCCTCGCCGGTCTGCGGCGCGTTGGCGACGATGGTGTTCAGGCTAGGGCTCGCAGCCGCCGAAGGGTCGTCTCCGCCGCCGCCACGCGCGCCGATCGCATCTGCGGTCGCGGTGCTCGCCTCGTCTTCCGCCGCGTCCGGTGTCTGCGCTTCGGACGCGGCCGTCTCGGCGCGGTCGGAGCCGTCACCTTGCGTGCGTGGCATGGCCTGAGCAGGCGGTTGCGGCCCCGATGCGCCCGGCTGACCGGGCGGGGTCAGCGCGGCCCGCAGGGGCGATACGTTCCTCGGCGGGATGTCGATGACAACCCGGCCAACGTCCGACCGGGCCTGCTCCCCGACCTCCGGTTCGTCGCCGGCGATGAACCACCACGCGCCCGCGAAGACTCCGACCACGACCAAAAGAGCCGCGGCCGAGACCAGAATGAGGAGGCCCTTGGGCCGCGCTGCGCCGCCGTCTTCGTCGAAGTCTTCGTCGTCTCCGAATTCCTCGTCTTCGCCCTCTTCGCCGCCCTCATCGGGGCCGCCATCGTCGGCCCCGCCGCCTTCGGTCGCGTCCGCGCCGTCCGCGTCCTCGTCGCGCGCGACGGCCCCGGCACCCGGCCCGTTCTCGTCACCCGATATATCCGGCGCGGCCGGGTCATCGACGTCAGAATCGTCTCCGACGGTCTCGGACTCGTCGAGATCATCCTCGTCGTCGTCGTCCGGTTTATGCTTGCGGCGGAATGGAAATTTCAAGGGTCTCGGCGTCCCCCGCGTCCCGGTGCGCCCTTACTCGAGCAGGTGTCTCGAGAAGAAGGCGTATCCATTCAGAAAGTCGAGCGCGCGCGCGAGTTGATAGTCCGCGTTCAGATCGGCGCCGTTTGGATTCGCTTCCGAATCCGGCCGGTCCTCGTCGGGCGCGAGCGCGCCGCCTCCGTCGCGGGGCGTATCGAGCGCGCCCTTGAGGTCGGCCTCGCGGCGGCGGCGCGCCTGCTCCACCTCCTCGACCCGCGCCTGCGCCACCACCACGTCCGGATCGATCCCCTTGGCCTGGATGGATCGTCCCGAAGGTGTGTAGTACCGCGCCGTGGTCAGGCGCATGGCGCCGTGTCCGGGAAGCGGGATGATGGTCTGCACGGAGCCCTTGCCGAAGGTCCTGGTTCCGAGAATCATGGCGCGGCGGTGGTCCTGAAGCGCGCCGGCGACGATTTCGGACGCCGAAGCCGAACCTTCGTTGATCAACACCACGATGGGCAGACCGCGGGCGAGATCGCCGGGCCGGGCGTTGTAGCGCTGGGTGTCGTCGGATTGGCGCGAGCGGGTTGAGACGATCTCTCCGTGCTCGAGGAAGGCGTCCGAGACCGCGATCGCCTGGTCGAGAAGCCCGCCCGGATTGAACCGGAGATCGAGCACGATGCCCCGCAGCTTGTCGCCGAGCTGCTCGTGGAACCCTTCGACGGCGCGCTCGACCCCGTCGTTGGTCTGGCTGTTGAACTGGGTGATGCGGACGTAGCCCACCTCGCCTTCCAGCCGCGACTTGACCGACTGGATTTTGATTACGGCGCGCGTCACGGTGACGTCGAACGGCTTGCGTCCCTCGCGCCGGATGCTGAGCACCAGGTCCGAGCCCGGTGGGCCGCGCATGATCTCGACCGCCTCGGAAAGCGTCATCCCTATCACCGGTTTTTCGTCCAGATGGGTGATCAGGTCGCCCGGCTTGACGCCGGCCCGGAACGCGGGCGTGTCCTCGATCGGCGAGACCACCTTGATGAGCCCGTTCTCCATGGTGACCTCGATTCCCAGGCCGCCGAACTCGCCACGGGTCTGGACCTGGGTCTCGCGGAACCTCTTCTCGTTGAGGTAGCTCGAATGCGGATCGAGCGCGGTCAGCATGCCGTTGATCGCCTCTTCGACCAGTTCTTGGTCGCCGGGCTCTTCGACGTAGTCCGCGCGGACGCGCTCGAACACGGCGCCGAAAAGGTTCAAGAGCTCGTACGTGTCGGCGGTGTTGTCCGGCCCTTCGGCCGCCGCCGCGGGCAAGGCCAACAGGGCCCCCGCCGTCATCGCCGCCAAGATCGTTCGCTGTGTCATCCCCGTACCTTACCTTTTCGCGCTGCGAGCCATGGGAGTGGGTTAATGGGCTGTCCGTTACGCCGAAATTCCAGATAGAGGGTCGGCACCGTTTCGGTCTCTCGACCCATCTGGCCGACCGGTTCCCCTGCCACCACGTGTTGACCGGTTTCGGCGTCGATACGGCCGAGACCCGCCAAAAGGAAATGATATCCCTCGCCGTGTTCGATGATCAAGAGTTGCCCGTAGCCGCGGAAGCGGTCCGCGAACACGATCAGTCCGTCGTAGGGGGCCACCACCTGGGCCTCGTCGCGGGTTCGGACGATGATTCCCTTGTGCGTCAGGCCGGATTCCGTGGCTTGGCCGTACAGCCCGACCACCTGGCCCGCGGCGGGAAAGACCAGCGAACCTCGCGCCTTTGTGATGGGCGGGGCGGCGGCGCGCGTCCGCGGTTTGCCCGCCGCCGCGGGTCCACGGACTTCGGCCTGCCTGCTTGCGGCCTTCTCGCGCGCGTCTCGCCCGCGCCGTTCTTCGGCGAGGCGGGCCAGCAGATCACGCAGGCTTTCGGCTTCGCCCGCGAGCGCGCGCACGCGATCCCGCGCGCCGCGGCTTTTGGCGTCGGTCCGCCGCTTCATGTCGCGATACGCGGTGACCAGTTTCATCAGGCGCCCGCGTTCACTTTCGAACCGGGCAGTCTCGGCGTCGAGAGCCTCGCGCCGCGCCGTCTTCTCGCGCCGGGTCTGGGCGAGTGCCGCGAGCTCGTCTTCGAGACGCCGGGCCCGCGCCCGGATCGCAGGAACCACCGCGCGCAGCAGGATCGCGCTGCGCACGATGTCGCCCGGCGGCAACGATTCGGCGATCAATGTGGCCGGCGGACGCCGGGCCAGGCGTTCGATCGCGGACAGCACCCGGGCGTGCTGCGCGCGCCGGCCGAAAAGCCGGCCGCGGATCGCCTCTTCTTCCCGGATCAGGTCCGAGAGCTCGGCCTCGAGGCGCGAAAGCTCGGCCTCGTGGTCCTGGATTGCCTTGGCCGCGGTCACCGATTCGCGGCGCGCGTCCTCCAGCTTGTGCGCGAGCGCGCCGGCCTTGCGTTTCAGCGCGTCGGCCTCGCCGCGCCCTGCCTTGAGCGCGCGTTCCACCTCGTGCAGGCGATCGCCGACGGTCCGGTCATCGGCGGCCGCGATCGCCTGGCCCACGGTAACGGACAGGGCCACGACGACAACGCCCGTGGCGAGGGCGGCCCGCCGGCCCGGACTATTGCACGGCGTCGCTCTCAACGCCCTTTTCTTCGATCAGGGGCCGGCCCGACATCTCCGACGGCCTCGCAAGCTCCATGAGCCTGAGCACGGTCGGCGCCACGTCCGCCAGACCGCCGTCGCGAAGCCCCGCGACCCAGGGCGGCGCGTTGACCATGACCAGCGGAACCGGATTCAAGGTGTGGGCCGTGTGCGGCTGCCCGGTCCCGGGATCGCGCATGGTCTCGACGTTGCCGTGATCGGCGGTGATCAACAGCACGCCGTCGGCCTCGGTCACCGCCGCCGCGAGCCGGCCGAGGCAGGTATCGACCGCCTCGGCGGCATTGATCGCCGCCGCCAGATCTCCGGTGTGGCCGACCATGTCGCCGTTGGCGTAGTTGACGATGACGAGGTCGAACCGCACCGCCGCGACCGCAGCGACGAGCTTGTCGGTGACCTCGTAAGCCGACATCTCGGGCTGGAGGTCATAGGTGGCCACGCCCGGCGACGGCACCAAGATGCGCTCCTCGCCCGCGTAGCTCTCCTCGCGGCCGCCGTTGAGGAAGAACGTGACGTGGGCGTACTTCTCGGTCTCGGCGATCCGGAGCTGGCGCAAGCCGGCCTCGGCAACCACTTGTCCGAGGAAATTCTTGAGGACCTGCGGAGCAAAGATCGAGTCCATGTGGGCCTTGAGCTTTTGGGAGTACTGGACCGCGCCCAGCTTGGCCGCGAACGCGAGCGTGCGTCGCCGCGCGAAGCCGTCGAACCCGGGATCGACGAGCGCACCCAGGGTCTCGCGCGCCCGGTCGGCGCGGAAGTTGGCCATCAGCACACCGTCGCCATCGCGCATGCCCGCGTATCCGCCGACCGCCGTCGGCGCGACGAACTCGTCCGTGAGGCCGGCGCCGTAGGACGCCTCGATGGCGGCCTCGGCGTCCGGGGCGCGCTCGCCCAGCGCCTCGGTCAGGGCGACGTAGGTCTTCTCGACGCGATCCCAGCGCGTGTCCCGGTCCATGGCGTAGTAGCGCCCGCTTACGGTCGCGATCGAGGCGCCGGCGATGTTGCCGAGCGCGGTAGTGAATTCGCCCATGTAGCCGAGCGCGCTCGAAGGCGGGGTGTCGCGGCCGTCGAGGAAGGCGTGGACGGCGACGGGAATCTCCGCCGAGGCCACGATCCGGGCCAGGGCCACCATGTGGTCCTGGTGGGAATGCACGCCGCCCGGCGAAAGAAGCCCCATCAGGTGGCAGACGCCGCCGCTCTCGCCAAGGCGTTCGACGAACGTCGCCAGCGCCGGGCTGTCGGCAAGGCTTCCGTCGGCGATCGCCGCGTCGAACCGGGGCAGATCCTGTGTCACCACCCGGCCGCCGCCGACCGTCATGTGCCCCACCTCCGAATTCCCCATCTGCCCGGGCGGCAGCCCGACCTCGCCGGCCGACGCCTCGAGCCGGGCGCGGGGGCACCTGGCCGTCAGGCGGTCCCAGTTCGGGGTTCGGGCGAGCGCGATGGCGTTTTGGTCGCGCTCTTCGCGTTCTCCCCATCCGTCGAGGATGCAGAGAACCACGGGCCGAGGCGGGGCATCGGCGGCCGTTGTCGCGGTGTCGCTCATGGCCCCGACTATAGCTGAAAACCGGCGCCGCGAAAACGAGGCCGGCGCGCCGGGCGTGTCTCAGTTTGAAATTTGACGTGTTGGAAGCACGAAGCGGACTCGGATGTCGGCCAATCGTCCGAAAGGGACAATCGTTCTGGTGCGGCCATCGAGTCCGAGATTGGCCGAGGCCGTTGCGAAACTATTTGAGAGTCGGGCCACGCAAGATTGATCCGCG
Organism: Rhodospirillales bacterium; assembly: GCA_047514975.1. Lineage (GTDB taxonomy): Bacteria > Pseudomonadota > Alphaproteobacteria > Rhodospirillales > JASLLV01 > JASLLV01. Next base: position 314 of record JAKZXM010000164.1, on the reverse strand, counting down.
TGATGATCATTAAAATCAAGAATGATTCGCTGAGACCGCGCATTCGATTCTATCGTTGCGCTAAGACGGTGACGTTCAGAGTTTTTCAACAGCTTCAGCCACAAGCGGACTTAAGGAGGTGGTTACTCTTTGATCTTGCGCCACACCTAATATTAAGGGGTGTTCGAAATATTTCTGAATGCCCATTAGTTTAACGGTTAGCGCATGGTGTAGGAGGTGCCGAGCGATGACCAACATGATATCCGTCGTACCGCTTATGCATGACGATCCGGTCACCCCAGATGTTGCGTTGGAAGGGTTGATGGAGTAGGATA
>JAKZXM010000163.1:0-6737 GCA_047514975.1 Rhodospirillales bacterium | reverse complement strand
GGGCCGCGCCGCGCGAGGGGGTGTTGGGTTCGTCGGGAACGACTGAAACCGCACCGGAGATGACGGCGGAGTCCCTTTCGCCTGAGGGACGCACGCAGCGCACGGTGGTGTTGAAGTTCCTTGGCGACGCGCTTGGCCACGGTGAGACCCTGAAAAAGGCGGCCGACGCATACGGCAAGTTCGGGATCAACCTGTTCATGGCGGGCGCCTGCGAGGGACTGGCGCGGTCCAAGAATCTCGATGTCCGCACCGCATCGGTGATCCTGAGCGACGCGCTCCGAACGCTCGGGGTCAAGAAACATCAGGCCGACGCCTTCGCCGAAAGGTTCAACGAATACCTGCTTACCGACGCCCGTTACGTGCAGATGTACAACGCCGGGCGCGGCGCGATGAACAGCGAGCTCGAAGGCGACCCGTCCAGCGTCGGGAACCTCGAGAAGGCGCTCGACCAGTGGAACCAGCCAAAGCCGACGGAGAAACGTTCGAGCACGGTCACCGTCATGTTCACGGACATGGTGGGATCGACGAGCCTAACCCAATCCAAGGGCGACGCCGCCGCCCAGCAGGTCGTCCGCCTTCACAACCGCATCGTTCGCGACGCGCTCGGGAAATTCGCGGGCAACGAGGTCAAGCACACAGGCGACGGCATCATGGCGTCGTTCGATCAGACCTCGCGCGGGGTTTCGGCCGCGATCTTCATCCAGCGCGAGACCGCGGCGCACAACAGCACCGATCCCGAACTTCCGCTCAATCTCAAGATCGGGATCAACGCCGGCGAGCCCATCGCCGAGGATAACGACCTCTTCGGCTCGACGGTCCAACTCGCCGCCCGCATCGTCGACCAGGCGAGCGCCGGCGATATCTTCGTCTCGGAGGCCGTGCACGGCATCTGCGCCGGCAAGGAGTTCCGCTTCGCGTGCCACGGCCCGTTCGAGTTGAAGGGAATCACCGAGCCAGTCACGCTCTACGGAGTGGCCTGGGACGAAGGCGCGCCCGAGGCGCAAGCACCGGCCGACGAGGCGTCCGGTGCGGTCGCGATCGACGAGGCGCCGTCGAAGGGTGCCGAAGGCGACGTGGCGGGGGCAACCAAGGAGGCGGTGGCCGCCGACGGAGCACGCGCGCCCCGACCCGCCCCCAAGCCGCAAGGCGGGGCGGAGTCGGCCGACGGTTGACGAACGCCCGGGACGCCCTGTGGGAGGATTCCGCTTAAACGGATAATGGGTTAGCGAGAGGGTGCAGCGAGACACGGCAATGGCCGCTCGTCGATGGGCAAGTGCACGATCGCGGCCGCCGCGCCGAGACCGATCCCGGCCCACCAGACCGGGTCGTAGGAACCCATCGTGTCGTAAAGGTAACCGCCCAGACAGATGCCGATGAAGCTTCCGATCTGATGGCTTAGGAAGACGATGCCGAACAGCGTCGCCATGTAACGCAAGCCAAAGACCTGGGCGACGATTCCGGCCGTGAGCGGCACGGTCGAAAGCCAGAGGATGCCCATGGCGGCCGCGAACGCATAGATCGTGGCTTCCGTCTTCGGCGCCGCGAGAAGGGCCGTGATCGCAAGGGCGCGCGCGAAGTAGATGGTGCTGAGGCCGCGTTTCTTGCTCCAGCGCTGCCCCACCGCGCCCGAGAGAATCGCGCCGGCGATATTGAGGAGGCCGACGATCGCGAGGGCGTAGGCGCCGACCCGGGCGTCGAGGCCGAGGTCGACCACGTAAGCCGGAAAATGTACCGCAATGAACGCGACGTGGAACCCGCAAACGAAGAACCCGAGGGTGAGCAGGACGAAGCCCCGGTGCCGGGCGGCCTCGCGCAACGCCTCGGTGATCGTCTGGTCGGGTTGCGCGGCGGACGCGGCGCCTTGGTCCGCGTTCCCCGGCAAGACGTAGGCGAGCGGCGCGATCACCACCACCATGACCGCCAGGATGACCAGCGCCGTGTCCCAACCGTAGGCGGCGATGAAGGCTTGGCCGAGGGGTGGAAAGATCACCTGACCGAACGAACCGGCGGCGGTTCCGAGCCCGAGCGCGAGCGACTGCCGGTGCGGTCCGACGACCCTGACGATGGCGGCCAGCGCGATCGAAAACGCGGTGAACGCGACGCCGAGGCCGGTGAGGATGCCGCCGAAAAGTTGCAAGGCCATGGGAGACTCGGCGATCGCCATGCCCGCGGTCCCGAGCGCGTACAGGATCGCGCCGCCGGCGAGCACGTGGGCGGGGCCGTACTTGTCGGCAAGGGCGCTCGCGAACGGGACGCCCAGGCCCCAAAGCAGGTTCTGGACGGCCATGGCGAACGCAAACGTCTCGCGATCCCAGCCCCGATCCAGCGTCATGGGAGCGAGGAACAGCCCAAAGCACGAGCGGACCCCGAAGCCCACCATCGCGATCAGGCAACCGGCGAGGACGATGGCGGCGGGGGTCCGCCATCCGAATCGCGCCGATTCGGGGCCGAGGACCGTCATGCGCCGGTTCCCTGGTTCCGAGCGAGCTGGATCGGGCATCGGCCGGGCGCCGCCGACGGCGCGCGCCGCACCCTGATATCATGGCGTTTCCAATATGGGGGTTCGCATCGCCCCAACCGGGGGAATTCGTCATGGTTCTCGAAGGATCGTGCCACTGTGGGGCCGTCACGTTCTCGCTTCGCTCGTCGACGCCCTATCCGTACATGGCTTGCTATTGCTCGATTTGCCGCAGACGGCGGGCGGCGGCGGGTTCGCCGTCAACATCATGGGCGAGGCCGGCACCTTGGAAGTGCGGGGCCGCGAAGCGGTCTCCGTCTACCGCGCCCGCGGCGCGCCCGAGAGCGGCGGCTCGGGCGACGGCCTGAGCTCCGCGCGGCGCCACTTCTGCGCCCGATGCGGAAGCGCGTTGTGGGCCTTCGATCCGCGCTGGCCCGAACTCGTCCATCCGTTCGCTTCGGCCGTCGACACCCCGTTGCCGCGTCCTTCGGAACGGGTCCACTGCATGGCCGGATCGGCGGCCGCGTGGGTCGAGGTGCCGTCGGGCGACGGACATTCGGTGTTCGACGAATATCCGGACGATTCCATCGAGGACTGGCATCGGGCGAGGGGACTGACCGCGGAATGAAGGAGCGGGCGGTCAAATGGGCGCGGACGACGGCGACGGGGCGTGGGCTTCGAGGCCGCTTCGAAGCTCGTCCGGCAACGCCAGCGAGAGGTGCTCGCCTAAGTTCGCATACACCGTCACCGTCTCGCCGGTGGCGAAGCAGGTTCCGTCCTTGAAGCATCCCTGGCCCAGGGTATACGACGTGCGCCCGATTCGAATCACGGTCGTGCCCACCTCGACGACGCCGGGATAGTGGGCCTGGGTGTGGTAGTCCACGCTTGTCCTGACGACCAGGAAGCCGACACCCTGCGCCGTCTCGTGACGGCGGTACAGCGACTCGCGGAACTCGACTCGCGCGGTCTCGCAATAAAACGGCGGCGGTGAGGTTGTTGAGATGGCCGAGCTCGTCGATGTCGGCGAACCGGGTCGTGACCTCGCTCCAGAACCGATACGATTCGCGGCGCGTCAGATCGACGGTCTCGGACTCTTTCATCGGATGTCCCTGGAATCGAGCGTGCGATGCTGATAGCACGCGCCGCCCACGCCTGCCTATCCACCGGCCCGCCTCGCGTCCCGCGATCCGGCGGATGGCGAAACCGCGGCGCATCGGTTAACGTCGCCCATCTGAATCGGCTCGCGAGACCACGGACCAACACATGGCCGACAACGTCGCCCTGATCGCCGGCGCGCGCGGCATCTGCGGCCGCGCCCTGGTCGAGCACTTGGACGACGATCCGGCGTGGGAAGTCATCGGGATCTCGCGCGGACCCAAGGATTTCTCCACCGGCGCCCGGTTCATCGCCCTCGACTTGCTCGACCGCGCGGCCTGCGAGGCGGCGCTCGGGCACCTGACACAGGTGACCCACGTCTTCTTCACCGCCGTGACCCGCCCCCCGACGGCCGCTCTGAAGGCCGATGAAGCGCTCGCGATGTTGGTCAATCTGCTCGACGTGATCGAGCCGGTCGCCGCCAACCTCGCGCACGTCCAGCTCATGCAGGGAACCAACTGGTACGGAAGCCACCTCGGCCCCTTTCCGACGCCGGCCGGCGAGGAGGACCCCCGCATGATGCCGCCCAACTTCTACTACCCCCAGCACGATTGGCTGGTCGAGCGCCGCAAGAACAAGTCCTGGACCTGGTCCGGGCTTCGGCCCCACGGCGTCTACGGCTTCTCGAGCGCCAATCCGGTGAGCCACTTGAACGGCCTCGCGCTTTATGGCGCGATCTCGAAGGAGCTCGGCCTGCCGCTCCGCTTTCCCGGCAGGCCCGGTCATTTCGAGCGCATCTACCAGTTCACCGACGCCCGCCACTTGGCGAAGGGCATGGTCTGGGCCGCCACGTCGCCGGGCGCGGCCGACGAGGCGTTCAACTTCACCAACGGCGACTTCCAGCGCTGGTGCAACCTGTGGCCCATGATCGCGGACTTCTTCGCCATCCCGGCCGGGCCGGTCCAGACAATTCCCCTGGCGGCGATGATGGCGGACAAGGAGCCGCTGTGGGCCGAGATGGGCCGCAAGTACGGGCTACGCGAGGGCCGGCTTGCCGATCTCGTGGACTGGGGATTCAACGAACGGATCTGGTCCACCGAGTTCGACCAGCTCTCAAGCATGAACAAGGCGCGCAAGGCCGGCTGGACCGGCGTCGTCGATTCGGCCGAGATGCTGCTTCGGCTCTTGGGCGAGATGCGCGAGATGCACCTCATCCCGTGAAGGCGCGCGAGAAAGGACGGCCACGCCCATGGCGCGCAAGACGGCCCTGATCGCGGGCGCCCAGGGCCTGGTGGGCCGGGCCCTGGTCCGGCACCTCGAAGACTTGGGCGAGTGGGACGTCATCGGCACGTCGCGGCGCGCGCCCGTGTTCGAGACGCGGGCGCGCTTCATCGACGTCGACTTGACCGAGCGCGCCCAGTGCGAGGCGAAGCTGGCCGGGCTGGGTGCGGTGACCCACGTCTTCTTCACGGCCATCGCGCTGGCGCCGAACGAGGCCGAGAAGCAGGCGATCAACCTCGCCATGTTCGTGAACCTGCTGGACGCCGCGTTGCCCGCGATGGCGAATCTCGAGCACGTCCAGCTCATGGAGGGGACCAACTGGTACGGCAACCACGTCGGCCCGTACCCCACGCCGGCCAAGGAAGACGACCCGCGCATGATGCCGCCCATGTTCTACTACCCCCAGCAGGATCATCTTGAGGCGCTTCAGAAGGGCCGCGGGTGGACATGGTCGGCCTTGCGCCCGCAAGGGGTTTACGGCTTTGCCGTCGGCAACCCGATGAACCACTTGCTGGCGCTCGCCACTTACGGCGCCATGTCTGCCGAACTCGGACTGCCGCTCCGCTTTCCGGGCAAGCCCGGCGCTTACAGCGGCATTTATCAGTTCACCGAGGCGGCGCTTCTCGCCCGCGCCATGGTCTGGGCCGCGGCCACGCCCGCATGCGCGAACGACGTCTTCAACGTGACCAACGGCGACACCCAGCGCTGGTGCAACCTGTGGCCGGCGATCGCCGACTTCTTCGGCATCCAAGCGGGCCCAGTGCAAACCGTCCGGCTGGCGGAGATGATGGCCGACAAGGAGCTCCTTTGGGCGCGCATGGTTGAGCGCCACGGCCTCAAGGACTATCGGATCGACGATCTGGTGAACTGGAGCTTCGCCGACGGGATCTACGGCCAGGACTTCGATCACCTATTCAACCTGAACAAGATCCGCAAGGCCGGCTGGCGCGAGGTGGTGGACTCACGGGAGATGATCTTGCGGCTTCTGGGCGATCTGCGGCGGATGCGCGTTATCCCCTGATCAGCAGACCAGATCGTGGTCGAGCGGAATCGCCTGCGGCGATCCGCCGAACACGTGAATCTGGTCGACTCTATTGAAATCGATCGGATTCACGCAGCCGATCGCAACCGCGTCGCGGTTCCACTCAACCGCGATCCGTTCTTGCGGGGGGCTCGATGTTCCTGCCGAGCCAGGCCTGGGCCGAGGCCGCGATCGCCGTCCACACCGTGAATCGCACCCCAAGCTCGGCAACCGCAAAGACGTTGAGGGGGTTGCCGAACAGAACCCAAAGACCGTACGCCACGAACGCCGCCAGCGTTGCGGCGGCGATCAGGACCGCGCCCCTGACGGCCCAAAGGCTTAAGCCCCAAAGCCCGACGCCGGACACGACGTAGGCCACGCCGTTCACGAGCCCGAACCAGGCCCAGCCGCGGCTTCCCGGCGCGGCTGACGCATCGCCGAGGGCCAAAAGGACGGCGCCGCTCGCGTTGATTGAAAACAACCCGAAAGCGACGCCGACGGCGACGAGGATCTTTGCCCACCAAGGCGCCTTCGCGCGTGCTCCGGCCACGCGCCCCGTGTCCGGCCGGCTCACGACATCTCGAAGACCGCGTCGGCCTCGACCGCGACGCCGAGCGGCAGGGCCGGGGCGCCGACGACGAAGCGCGCGTGGCGTCCGGCGTCGCCGAACACCTCGACCATCAGGTCCGAGACGCCGTTGGCGACCTGGGGCTGGCGGGTGAAGTCGGGAGCCGAGTTCACGAATACGCCGAGTTTCACGAGCCGCTTGACGCGATCGAGGTCGCCGTCGCAGGCGGCCCTGAACTGGGTCAAAAGATTGATGCCGCAAATGCGGGCCGCCTGGTATCCCTCATCGACCGAGAACTCGACGCCGAGCTTGCC
>JAKZXM010000162.1:0-11874 GCA_047514975.1 Rhodospirillales bacterium | reverse complement strand
GTAATCGCCGGTGTTGTCGACCCGCAGCGTGGAGGCGAACAGACACACGAGTTCTTTGCGGTCGATGGGGGTGCCGTGGTAAAACCAAGTGCCGTCAGAGGCAATGCGGATGTCTAGATCGCCGAGGGCAGCGCGTCCGCTTCTACCCGCCGCCGACGGCGAGAACGCCTCGCCCGGCTTCGCGGAACGAGACCGACCGCGAACGCGCGCGACACCCTTCTCCATGTTCGACGACCCGTTCAACGACGCGGAGCTTGTGAAGTGACCGTCACCGTTAAGGAAAATGGCGATTTAGGCAAGTCCGAAAAACTGATCGCCGCTGTCGAACGGCTCGGACATCGCCTGGCCGAGGCGCGGGCGACCATCGGCAAGGTCATCTTCGGCCAGACCGAGGTCATCGACGAGACTCTGATCACGCTGTTGGCCGGCGGACACGCGCTTCTCATTGGCGTCCCCGGACTGGGCAAGACGCGTCTGGTCGAGACCCTCGGCACGACATTCGGCATGGAAGCCAAGCGCGTCCAGTTCACGCCCGACCTGATGCCCGCCGACATCCTGGGCTCGGAGGTGTTGGAGGAATCGGAAACCGGTCGCCGCTCGTTCCGCTTCATCAAGGGACCGGTGTTCGCGCAGCTGCTGATGGCCGACGAAATCAACCGGGCGAGCCCGCGAACCCAGTCCGCGCTATTACAGGCCATGCAGGAACACAGGGTCTCGGTCGCGGGCCAATACCACGGTCTGCCGTCGCCCTTTCACGTGCTCGCCACCCAGAACCCGCTGGAACAGGAGGGAACCTACCCCCTGCCCGAGGCCCAGCTCGACCGGTTCTTCATGCAGATCGACGTCGATTACCCGGACCTCGTGGCCGAACGCGAGATATTGATGTCCACCACCGGCCCCACCATGGATACGGCCGAGGGTGTGATGGGGGCGGCGGATCTTGTCGAGGCGCAAAAACTTGTGCGCCACGTTCCCGTGGGCGAGAGCGTTCTCGAGACGATCCTCAAGGCGGTCCGCGAGTGCCGCCCCGAGACCAGCGCCATTCCCGAGGTCCGGAAGCACGTCTCTTGGGGTCCGGGCCCGCGGGCGAGCCAGGCGCTCATGCTCGGCATCCGCGCGCGGGCCATCACCGGTGCGCGCTTTGCGCCGTCGGTGGACGACGTGCTCGCGCTCATTCACCCCATCTTACGCCATCGCATGGCGCTGAACTTCGCCGCTCGCGCGGAAGGCATCACCGTCACGCAGATCATCGACCTCCTGTGCGAGACGATCGCCTGAGCCCGCCGCGGGGCGCGCCGGGCCTGCGACGTGAGGCGACGGTGAGGGGAAACCCCGACCTTCACTTCCAGGCCGAAGAGCTGGCGTCCTCGCTGCCGCCGCTCATGGTCGCGGCCGAGCGGGTCGCCTCGACCGTCTCGCAAGGGGTCCACGGGCGCCGCCGGGTGGGCTCGGGCGAGACCTTCTGGCAGTTTCGCCGCTATCAACCGGGCGATCCCACCCAATTGATCGACTGGCGCCAATCGGCCAAGTCCCAGCCCGTCTACGTGCGCGAGAACGAGTGGGACGCGGCGCAGAGCGTGTGGCTTTGGCGCGACGACTCGCCCTCCATGCATTACGGCTCGAGCCGCGAGCTGCCGACGAAATTGGTGCGCGCCAACCTGCTCGTCCTCGCGCTCGCGTCGCTTTTGGCGCGCGGCGGCGAGCGGTTCACGGTGCTGGGCTCGGGGATCGCGCCGGGGACCGGACGGGGCATGCTCAATCGCCTGGCGATGACGGTGGAAGACGAGAACCAGCAGCATCCGAGCGCGAACCTGCCCGCGTTCGAGCCCCTGCCCCGCTACGCCCGGATCGTGCTCGTCGGCGATTTCCTGAGCCCGCTGGACGTGGTCCACGAGACGGTCGCCGCGTTCGCCGCCCATGGCGTGCGCGGGCACATGCTTCAGGTTATGGACCCCGCCGAGGAAGCGCTGCCGTTCGCGGGAAGGGTCCACTTCGAAGGCATGGAGTCCGAGGGCGACGTGGTCATCGGGCGCGTCGAATCGGCCCGCGAAGAATACAAGGTGCACCTCACCCGCCACCGCGACGCGTTGGAGACGATCGCGCGCCGGGTGGGCTGGACGTTCGCGATCCACCACACCGACCACCCGCCGGAATCCCCGCTGCTCGCGCTTTACCTCGCCTTGTCCGTCGATCCCACGAGCAAGGGCTCGCTCGCCCGGGTGCTGGGACGATGATACGGGGGTTCCGGCCGTGCTGAGCTTGGGCGCGCTGTCGTTCTCGGCGCCGTGGGCGCTTGCGGCTTTCGCGCTGTTGCCGGTCCTGTGGTGGTTTCTCCGCCTCACGCCGCCGGCGCCCACCCGTCTGCGGTTCCCCCCGATCCGCCTTCTGCTCGCGCTGACCGTTCGCGAGGAGACGTCGGCGACCACGCCGTGGTGGCTCGTGGTCCTCCGCCTGATCTTTGTCAGCGCGCTCATCCTCGTCGCCGCGCACCCATTGCTGGATGCGCGTTCGGACCTCAAGGGCGCCGGACCGCTCGTCCTCGTCGTCGACGACGGGTGGGCGGCGGCGCGCGACTGGCCGGCCCGCCAGGTGATACTCGGCAACTTTCTCGACCGAGCGGAACGCGAGGGCCGCGCAGTGATGGTGGCCACCACGGCTCCTGCCGTGGCGGCGGCCGGCGGCGCCGCGTCGGTGGTACCTCCGGCCATGAGCGCCGAATCGGCGCGGCGCCATCTCGAAGGGCTGCAGCCCAAGCCGTGGCCCACGGACCGCACGTCCATGGTGGCGGCCCTGGGCGCCGCCGTGGATCCGGCCGCGCCGCCGGGACACGTGGTGTGGCTCAGCGACGGTCTTGACGACGGCGCCACCGCGTCCGTCGCCCGCGACCTCGCGCGACTGGGCGACATCACCCTGGTCCGCGATCCGGACTATCGGCTGGCGCGCGTCCTTCGTCCCCCCGAGCCGGCGGGCGGCGCCCTCAAGATCCGCCTCGAGCGGGTCGCGGCCGAGGCCGCGGATTCGGCGTGGCTGCGCGTCGTCGCCGAGGACGGGACACCGCTCGATCGCGTTCGGCTCGATTTCGACGGCGGCGCGAGCGCGGCGGAAACCGTGATCGAATTGCCGGCGGAACTCCGCAAAAAACTGGCCCGCCTCGAGATCGAGAACGAGACCACCGCCGGCGCCGTGGTGCTGCTGGACGAACGCTGGCGCCGGCGCCCGGTCGGACTGGTTTCGGGCGAGGGGGCGCTGGCCGATCAACCGCTTTTGAGCGCCGTCTACTACCTCAACCGCGCGTTGGAACCCTTCACCGAGGTTCGTCGGGGCACCGTATCGGAGCTGTTGCGGCGCGAGCTGGCGATCATGATCCTTGCCGATCCGGGCCGGCTCGAGGATTCCGTCCGTACCGCGTTGGAGCGCTGGATCGGGGACGGCGGCGTCGTCGTCCGGTTCGCGGGTCCCAGGCTCGCCGACGCGCCGGAGGGACTGCTTCCGGTCCGCCTTCGTCCCGGCGACCGCATCATCGGCGGCAGCATGTCCTGGGGCCGACCGGCGACGCTCGCGCCCTTCCCCGAGACCAGTCCGTTCGCGGGCCTCGCGGTCCCCGAGGAGGTCACCGTGCGACGCCAGGTGCTTGCCGAGCCGTCGCTCGAGCTTGCCGAGAAGACCTGGGCCGCGCTCAGCGACGGAACGCCGCTGGTCAGCGCCGAGAAGCGGGCAAAGGGGTGGGTCGTTCTGGTCCACACGACCGCCAACGCCACTTGGTCGAACCTCGTGCTTTCGGGCGTGTTCGTCGAGATGCTCGAGCGCATGGTCGGGCTCAGCCAGGGCGTCGTCAGGGCGGCCGAATCGGCGCCGTTGCCGCCGCTCGAGGTCATGGACGGTTTCGGCCGCTTGGGACCGGTGCCGGCCGGACCGCACGCGATTCCGGCGGGCCGTCTCGAAAACGTGCGCGTCGGCCCGCGTCATCCGCCCGGATACTACGGACAGCCGTCGACGCGCCGGGCGCTGAATCTGACCGCGGGGCTGGAGGCGCCGGCGACGATCGATCGGATCCCCGACGTCGATCTCGAGACTTACGATGTGGTCCGCGAGACCGACTTGCGGCGCTGGCTCCTTCTCGCCGCCCTCGTGCTCGCGCTGGCCGACCTCGTCGCCAGCATGGCGATTCGCCAGCTCTTCCGATTCCGCGCCGGATTCGCCGCGACCGTCGCGCTGGTCATGGCGGCCGCCGGGGCGGGCGCACAGACGGCGGACGAGTTCGCGCTTGCGGCCAGCCTGGAAACCCGGCTCGCCTATGTCATCACCGGTGATGCCGAGACCGACGAGACCTCGCGCGCCGGGCTCCGCGGCCTCGGCACGATCGTCAAGCGCCGGACCGCGGCCGAGCTGGGCGATCCCATCGGGGTGATCCCGGATGCGGACGAGCTGTCGTTCTTTCCCTTGATTTACTGGCCGGTGACGGATGCGCAGCCGGCTCTCACGCGGCGCGCGATCACCAAGTTGAACCGGTTCCTGCGCAACGGCGGCACGATCCTGTTCGATACGCGTGAACGCGGCGGCGGCGTGGCGCCGGAGGCGATGGCGGCGCTCGCGCGCTCGCTCGACATTCCGCCGCTGATGCCCCTTCCGCCGGACCACGTGCTGACGCGGTCGTACTATCTTTTGCGCAAGCTGCCGGGCCGCTGGACCGGCGGCACGGTGTGGATCGAGCGGACCGGCGAGCGAATCAACGACGGCGTTTCGTCGGTGATCGTCGGCGGGCGCGACTGGTCCGCCGCCTGGGCGATGGACGAGTTGGAGCGCCCGCTGTTCGCCGTCGTCCCGGGCGGAGACCGCCAGCGCGAGCTGGCCTACCGCTTCGGGATCAACCTGGTCATGTACGTGCTCACCGGTAACTACAAGTCCGACCAGGTCCACCTGCCCTCGATCCTGCAACGGCTCGGCCAATGACCGCCGACATCGCGATCTCGCCGCTTCTGCCGTGGCCCGCGCTCGCCGCGCTCGGCGTCGTCGGGTTGGCGCTGCTGGTTCTTTCGGCGGCGCGGCGCGGGCGCGGCACGGTGCTTCGGGCGCTCGGGCTCGGCGTGCTCGTGGTCGCGCTCCTCGATCCCCGCGCGAGCACCGAGACCCGCGAGCCCCAGCCCGACGTGGCGGTCGTCCTGATCGACGATTCGCCGAGCCAGGCGATCGGCGAGCGCGAGGCGCAAACGGAATTCGCCCTCGATGCCGTGCAGGCCGCCCTCGGTCGCTTCGACGATCTTCAGATCAGGCTGGTGCGCATCCTCGGCGACGGGACCCCGGATCGGGCGGATTCCGGCGAAGGCGGCACGCGGCTGGTGGGCGCGCTCGCGCGCGCGTTCGCCGACGTCCCCGAATCACGGATCGCCGGCGCGATCGTCATCACCGACGGCCAGGTCCATGACGCGGCAGACGCGGCCGCCACGGCGGCGCTGCCGCAACCAATGCATGTCCTGCTGACGGGGCGCCGCGACGAGATGGACCGGCGCCTGGTCGTCGAAGAGGCGCCCGGGTTCGGAATCGTCGGCCAGAGCGTCGCCGTCCGCTACCGGGTGGTGGACCGGCCCGGGCCCATGCGGGGACGCGCGGGCGCGTACGCGGCCGGCGTGAGCTTCAGCCTCGACGGCGCCGACGCGCGCTCGGTCGAGGTTCCGGTCGGCGAAGCGCGCACGTTCGAGTTCACCCTCGACCACGCCGGCCCAACCGTCGTGGAGATTGCGGCCGAGCCCGCGCCGGGCGAGCTGTCGAGCCTCAACAACCGCGCCGTGGTGCGCATCAACGGCGTTCGCGACCGGCTTCGCGTACTCCTCGTCTCGGGCCAGCCGCACGCCGGCGAGCGCACGTGGCGCAATCTTCTCAAGTCCGATCCCTCGGTCGATCTGGTCCACTTCACGATTCTCCGCCCGCCGGAAAAGGACGATATGACGCCGCTGCGCGAGCTCGCCCTGATCGTCTTCCCCATCCACGAGCTGTTCGAGGTGAAGTTGGGCGAATTCGACCTCATCCTGTTCGACCGCTACATCGTGCGTGACGTGCTTCCGCCATCGTATCTGCGCAACATCGTCGGGTATGTCCGCGACGGCGGCGCGCTCATGCTGGCGATCGGGCCGGAATTCGCGGGGCTCAGGAGCCTGTTTCGCACGCCCTTGGGCGAGCTGATGCCGGGCGCGCCGACCGGCGAAGTCCTGGAGCAGGGCTTCCGGCCGTCGCTCACCGACACCGGACGGCGCCATCCGGTAACCGCGCCCCTGGTCTTGGATCCGACGTCCGAAGACCGGCAGTGGGGCCGGTGGTTCCGCCAGATCGAGGTGACGCAGCGCTCCGGCCACGCGCTCATGAGCGGAATCGGCGACCGCCCGCTGTTCGTGCTCGATCGGGTGGAGAAGGGCCGGGTCGGCATGCTGATGAGCGACCACATCTGGCTGTGGGCGCGCGAGTTCGAAGGTGGCGGCCCCCAGGCAGAGCTGCTGCGCCGGCTCGCGCACTGGCTGATGAAGGAGCCGGAACTGGAGGAGGAGCGCCTGAGCGCCCGCGTGCAGCGGGGCCGGCTGACGATCGAACGCCACAGCCTCGAATCGTCGGCGCCGGCCGTCACGGTCACGACGCCCTCGGGCGCGACGCGCGAAGTGGTGCTCGAGGAGGCCGAGCGCGGGGTCGCGCGGGCGAGTGTCGAGGCGGACGAGCCGGGGATCTTCCGCGTCGACGACGGATCGAAGACGACCCTTGCGGTGAGCGGCGGGTTGCGTTCGCTGGAGCTCGCCGATCTTCGCGCGACCGACGAGCACCTGGCCCCGCTGGTCGCGGCGACCGGCGGCGGCCTCTCCTGGATCGGGACGGACGTGGTGCCCGAGTTCAGGCGTACGCGGCCGGGCCGCGACACCGCGGGCCGCGGCTGGATGGGGCTGCGCGAGAACGGCGCATACGTGGTCACCGGCTTCGTCCAGGTCTCGCTGCTTCCCGGCCTTCTGATCTTGGGCCTCGTCATTGCCGCGATGACGGCGGCGTGGTGGCGCGAGGGCCGTTAGGACCCCACCCCCGGGAAAGGGCAATCATGGGATCGCTGATCGAGGGCGTGTGGCGGAACGACCGCCTCGGCGCAGCCGAATCCAAGGGCCGATTCGATCGCCAGCCCACGACGTTTCGCCGCTCAGTCACCGCCGATGGTTCCGGTGACGGTTTCAAGGCCGAGCCGGGCCGCTATCACCTCTATGTCTCGTACGCCTGCCCGTGGGCGCACCGCACCTTGATCGTTCGCACGCTTAAGCGCCTCGACGACGTCGTCTCCGCGACGGCGGTCGATCCGCTCATGGGCGAGGACGGCTGGCGGTTCAGCGATGCGGACGGATGCGGGCCGGACCCGGTGGGCGGGTTCGACCATTTGCGCGAGGTCTACACCAAGGCCGATCCCCGATTTACCGGGCGCGTCACGGTGCCGGTGCTGTGGGACAAGGAAAGGGCGACCATCGTCAACAACGAATCGGCCGAGATCATCCGCATGTTCAACCGCGCCTTCGATGCCTACGGCGACGCCGCGCTCGACCTCTACCCCCAGCCGTTGCGCCAAGAGATCGATCGCGTCAACGAACGCGTCTACGAGACCGTCAACAACGGCGTTTACAAGGCGGGCTTCGCCAGCACCCCCGAGGCCTATGAGGAGGCCTTCGACGCGCTGTTCGAGACATTCGATGCCCTGGAACGCCGACTCGCGCGCCAGCGCTACCTCGCGGGCGCGCGGATCACCGAGGCCGACTGGCGCTTGTTCCCGACGCTGGTCCGGTTCGACGCCGTCTATCACGGCCACTTCAAATGCAACAAGCGCCGCCTGATCGATTATGCGAACCTGTGGGCGTATGCGCGCGAGCTCTATCAGGTTCCCGGCGTCGCGGACACGGTCAACATGGACCACATCAAGCGCCACTACTACTGGAGCCACGAATCCATCAACCCGACCCGGATCGTGCCCAAGGGACCCGAGATCGACTTCACCGCGCCCCACGGACGCGATCGGCAAGGCGCGAGTGGACGGGATTCGCGAACAGAATCGCGAAATCCGCAGCGAGGGTGATCCGCGCCCGAAGGGATCGAGCTATGCAGCGCCGTCGTCTTGGCGCTTGAATCCTCACATGAACGAAACTTTCGAGTCGAAACCCGGCGGCGCTCGGTCACCGGCGGGCGCGGCGGCGCCGGTCCGCCTTCTCGCGCTCGCCACAGCGGTCCCCGAACACGAACTGGCACAGGGCGAAGTGGAGGCGTTCGCCGCCGGCGTGTTCTCGGGCGAGCCCCGGCGCTTCCAGCGCCTGCGCCCCGCGTTCACCAACGCCGGCATCGCGCGCAGGCGCGCCTGCGTGCCGCTCGCGTGGATGAGCCGATCCCACGGCTGGGCGGAACGCGCCCGCGTCTTCGCCGAGTACGCGGTTCCCTTGGCCGAGCGGGTCGCGCGCGCGTGTCTCGCCGACGCGCATCTTGGGGCGGACGACGTGGATGCGGTGGTGGCGGTCTCGTCCACCGGAGTCGCGGTGCCGTCGCTCGACGCCCTGTTGGTCGAGCGAATGGGGCTCAGGCGAAACGTCGAGCGCCTTCCCATTTTCGGCCTGGGATGCGCGGGCGGCGTTTCCGGCCTCGCCCGCGCCGCCGCCATGGCGCGCGCCCGGCCGCAGACCCGCGTGCTGTTCCTGGCGGTCGAGCTGTGCTCGCCCACGTTCCGCCGCGCCGATACCTCGAAGAGCAATATCATCGCCGCCGCGCTGTTCGGCGACGGCGCCGCGGGGGCCATCCTCAGCGCCGAGGGCGATTGCGCGGCGGAGGCGCCGGCGCGGATGCGCCGGCCGAGTGTCATCGGCTGGGCCGAACATACGTGGCCCGACACCCTCGACGTGATGGGCTGGCGGATCGAGGACGACGGCTTCGGGGTCCTTTTTTCCCGCGACATCCCGTCAATCGTCACGGAACGGCTGCGCTCCGCGGCCGAAGACGCGCTTTCGGCCCACGGCCTCGGGCTCGCCGACATCGACCGGTTCGTCTGCCATCCGGGCGGATCGAAGGTGGTCGCGGCGCTGGAAGACGCGTTCGCGCTTTCTCCCGGCGCCCTCGACGACGCCCGCGCGGTGTTGCGCGAGTACGGGAACATGTCGGCGCCGTCGGTGATGTTCGTCCTCGAGCGCGCGTTGGCGCGCGAGGGTGCGCGCCGTATCCGTCGCCCGCGTCCGCGCCCCGAACGCTGGCTCTTGAGCGCACTCGGGCCGGGCTTCACAGCGTCCTTCCTCATCCTCGAGGTCCCTTGAGCGCGCCTGTGATCATCATTGTGCTGGTCGCGGCCCAACGCCTGGCCGAAGCGATCTGGGGCGAACGCAACGCACGCGCCCTTTTGGCCGCGGGCGCGACCGAGGCGGGACGCAGACACTATCCCCTGTTCGTGCTGTTGCACGCCGGCTGGATCGCGGCACTGCTGCTCGCGGTTGCGCCCGACTCGGCGGTGTCGTGGCCCCTGGTCGCCTTCTACGGCGTCCTTCAGGCGGGCCGCGCGTGGGTGATGGTGAGCCTCGGGCGCCTATGGACGACGCGAGCAATTTCTCCGCCCGGCGTTCCCCTGGTCGCGCGCGGGCCGTACCGGTTTCTTCGTCATCCCAATTACGCGATCGTCGGGTGCGAAATCGCGGTCCTGCCGCTTGCCTTCGGCGCCTGGGAGATCGCGCTCGCCTTCACGGTCCCCAATCTTGCGCTGCTCGCGCACCGCGTCCGCGTCGAGGACCGGCTTCTTGCGCCCAAGCGGACGCCGCCGCCGGGCGAGCGGAGCCGCGACGACCCGGCGGCGGCGATCGCGCGCCGGCGTCATTCATAGAAGCCGTCATTCATAGAAGCTCAGGTACCACTGGATGTCGGCTTCGGTGAGCGGGTACTTGTCGCCCTGGACGGCCCGCATCATCGTCTTCGGCTGCACGCGGCCCAGACGCCGTTGCAAGGCCTCGGCCATGGACATGCTCACGCCCGCCTTCCACGACAAACACGTAATCCCCTTGCCGGCGCCCGTGTTGATCAACTTCTGGACGGTGTCGGCAGGCAGGCCCGAGCGGAGCACGAGACCGTGGCGCACGAAAGCGTTGTCGCCATCGTCGAGGGCCTCGATCATCGCCTCCTCCGTCAGCGTCCCGGCCTCGTACATCTCGCGCGCGCGATCTTCGGCCGGCCTGAGCTCGGTGGCCTCCTCGGCCAGTTCGCCGGCGTCGATCCGGCGCCGGACCGCCATGCGCAGATCGTCCACCGCCTCGGGCGCGAGTTCGTTGCGCTCGACCAGCGTGTCGACCAGCGCGGCGCTGACGAATGTCGCGACGCGACGGATGGTTCGCAGCGGCAGGTTATCGCGCAACACCATCGGCGCGTGCCATTCCTTCACGCCTTCGGCTTCGACGGCGATCATGTCGATCGTCCCTTCGCTGATCGAGGCGCTCTGGTTCTCGAGCAGCGCCGCCACCGCGTCCACGTCGCGCGTCCCGGCGACCGCGTCGGAGACGGGCTCGGCGAGCCTCGGACGCCGCGCGGCCGCCACCAGCCCGGCGCCGGTGATGCCGCCGTCGATGATGTCGAGAAGGTCCTGGTCGCTGAGAAGGGGCGAATACTCGATGATCGGCGCCGATACGATCTCTTCGACGTCGCGGGCCAGCTTCTGGACGATGTCGAGCGGTACGTTGGTGGCCCGTTTCAACTCTTCGGCGATCGTCGCGCGCACCCGCGGAAGGTCGTCCTCGGCAAGGATCTGCACCACGTCCATGGCCATCTGCGCCAGACGCTCGTTCTCGTCGGCCGACAAATGGGGAACCAGGCGGCCGATCTTTCGCGCGAGCTCGAAACGGACCTCTTCGTCCACGTCGAGCGCGAGGATCCTGTCGGCCTGAAGCGGCGTGCCGACGTTCTCCGCCACTTCGCGGCGCACCTCCGGCGCCTCGTCGGACGCGAAGTAATAAAGGATCTCGGGCTCGAGATTCTCGTGGCCGGCGAGCTCGCCTCGCTCCTCGACAGTGCCGCTCGCCGCGATCTTCCGGGCCGTTTCGTACGCGGGCTTCTTCTTTCGGGCGCGCGCCCGGCGGCGGCGCTTCGATTTGTCCGCGTTTCCGAAAACCCACGACAACATGGCCGAACTCCACCGCGCGCCATCGCAAGCGACAGGGTAGCGAAGGGAAAGCACGCCTGACAACCGCCGAAAGCCGGTTCGGCCGAAATCGGCGCCGTCGCCAACCCGGTCGTTGGCTGGGGTGGTGTTTTCGCTTAGCGCGGGGCGCATCAAAAGATAGACTGAAGCGTTCGGAAGCGGGCGACTAGACCAGATCGCGGTCGGTCGGAATCGCGTGGCCGCGATCTACCGACCGCGTGAATCTGGTCTGCACTATTGAGTTCGAGCGAATTCACGCGTTTGATTGCGACCGCATGGCGGTTCCAATCAAACGCGATCCGCTCTAGGGGTGAAGGATAGCAATGCCGTTCGTGAGAAGGGATCAAAACGGCAAGATTTCGGCCGTTTTCAACCAGCAGACCGAAGACGGCCTCGAAGAGGTCGCGATCGGCGATCCCGAGCTGAGCGCGCACCTTACCGAGTCGCTGATCGAATTCATCGCGTCGCGAGAATGGATGGAGTCCGACCTTGCGCTTTCGCGCGTCACCGAAGACCTGATCGAAGTGCTGATGGAGAAGGGCGTCATCCGGTTTACCGACCTGCCCGATGCCGCGCAGGACAAGCTCATGCAAAGACGCGGCCTGCGCAAGACGTTCGACTACGTCGAGACCCTGTTCGCCGAACCCGATGACGACACCGATCCGCCCTCGGGCGAATCCCCGGAGGGCGACGGCGAATCCTACCTTTGAGGC
>JAKZXM010000161.1:0-2746 GCA_047514975.1 Rhodospirillales bacterium | reverse complement strand
CTGTGGGATCGCCTGCGCGACGGGCCGTCGCAAGTGATTCCCGTGTGCCGGGACCGCAATCTGGTGACGCGCGGGGACACCGTCGGCGCCGCACTGATCGCCGGGCCCGCGGCGCGGACCATGATCGAGTCGGCCTCGGAGGTCGTGTTCCTGGGAACGGCGGGAGAGGAGGCGTTCTTCGCCCTCGAGATCCCGGCCCCCGAGCCTCGTCTGTCGCCCTTCGACGGCGAGGCGGAATTCGCGGACCTGCGCGAGGTCGGCCCGCTGATCGACGCCCGCGACGGCGCGCTTCTGGCGCTCGCGCGCGGCATCATGTACTGGCATCGCCACACGCGGTTCTGCGGCGTTTGCGGCAGTCCCACCGAGAGCCGGGAAGCCGGGTTCCTCCGCGCCTGCACAGGCGCGGACTGCGGCCACGAGCACTACCCGCGCACGGATCCGGCCGTGATCATGCTGGTGACGCGCCCCGGAACCGGGGCCGAATACTGCCTGCTCGGCCGCCAGTCGAAATGGCCCGAGAGGCGCTATTCCACTTTGGCGGGGTTCGTCGAGCCGGGCGAAACCCTCGAGGCGGCGGTCGCACGCGAAGTGCACGAAGAAACCGGCGTCACGGTCACGGACGTCCGCTATCAAGCCTCGCAGCCGTGGCCCTTTCCGGCGTCGCTGATGCTCGGCTTCCAGGCGCGCGCGACCACCGACTTGATCCGGGTCAACGATTCCGAACTCGAGGACGCGCGCTGGTTCTCGCGCTCGGAAGTGGCGCGGTTCGACCCGCTCGGCTTCGCGCTGCCCCGGTCCGGCTCCATTAGCCGCTGGCTGATCGCGAACTGGCTGGCCGCGGGCTAGCGCATTATCCGTTTTTTCGGCACCAGCCCGCACCCCCGCCCGGCTGCCCCAAGGATACCATTTCGTGGGCGGCCGGGCGGGGGTGCGGGCCGGTGCGGTTCCGCTTAAGTGGATAACGTTCTAAGGCCCGGCCGGCTCACGAATCGGCGTCGCCCCGTTCGCGGCGGCGGAAGGGGTGCTGGGGGTAGACGCCGAGGATATTGACCTCGTGGGAGAAGAATTCGAGCTCCTCCAGCGCGAGTTTCAGGTTGCGGTGCTCGGGATGGCCATCGACGTCGGCGTAGAACTGGGCCGCCACGAATCCGCCGCCGACCAAATAGCTTTCCAGCTTGGTCATGTTGACGCCGTTGGTGGCGAAGCCGCCCAGCGCCTTGAAGAGCGCCGCCGGGACGTTGCGCACCCGGAAGACGAAGCTGGTCAGGGTCGGACCCGAATCGGGCTCCGGGATCCGGGCCTCGCGCGCCATGATCAGGAACCGCGTGGTGTTGTGCTCGGCGTCCTCGATGTTCGCCCGCAGCGATACCAGCCCGTAGGCCTCGCCCGCGAGCCGGGACGCGATCGCGCACTGGGTCTTATCGCCGACTTCGGCAACCTCCATGGCGGCGCCCGCGGTGTCGGCGTGGACGACCGGCTCGAGGGCGATCTCGCGGATTAGGTTGCGACACTGATGAAGGGCGTGGATGTGGCTGTGGGCGTGGGTCAGATCCTCGATCTGCGCGCCCGGAACCGCGAGAAGGTGGTGGTCGACGCGCTGGAAGTGCTCGCCGACGATGTGAAGTCCCGAATTCGGCAGGAGATGATGGATGTCGGCGACCCGCCCGGCGACGGAATTGTCGACCGGGATCATGGCGCGCGCGGCGCGGCCGTCTTTCAGGGCGGCGAAGGCCTCTTCGAAGCCGGGGCAGGCGAGCGGCGCCATGTCGGGAAACACTTCGCGGCAGGCGAGATCGGAATAGGCGCCAAGCACGCCCTGGAACGCGATCGTCTCTTCCGAATCGGACATCGGCTACGGGCCTCGGGCCGGATCGAATTTTCGCAAATGTCCACCGAGGACGAGTGTCAGGTGCGTCCGGGCGCCAGCAGGACGCGCGCCCGCTCGAGATCGGCGTGAGTATCGACGCCCAGCGGAATCGTGTCAACGAACGCCACCTCGATACGCATGCCGTGCTCGAGGGCGCGAAGCTGCTCGAGCCGCTCGCGCGCCTCGAGCGGCGACGGCGAGAGCGCGACAAATCGCGCGAGTGCGGCGCGCCGATACGCGTAAATGCCGACGTGGTGGAACCGGCGCCCGGCGCCCCACGGGACGGCCGCGCGCGAGAAATAGAGGGCGCGGCCCGACTCCGCTCCCTCGGCCACCGAGACCACGGCCTTGACCACGTTGGCGTCGTCCGCCTCTTGCCCTCGGCCAAGGGGCGCGGCCAGGGTCGCGATCTCGACCGCCGGGTCCGCGAGCGGCCCGCAGACCGCCCGCACCGCATCCGCCTCGATTGTCGGGAGGTCCCCCTGGAGGTTCACGACGAGGTCGTGGCGGGCTTTCGAATCGACCGCCTCCACGGCCTCGAAGACGCGGTCGGAGCCCGACGCGTGGTCGGCTCGGGTGAGCACGGCGCGCCCGCCCGCCGCCTCGACCGCGTCGGCGATCTCGGGCTCGGCGCAGGCCACCACCACCGGACCCACCCCGGCGGCGATTGCGCGGCGCCAGACGTGAACGATCATGGGCGCGCCGTGGATGTCGGCGAGCGGCTTTCCGGGAAGCCGCCTCGAGGCCATGCGCGCAGGGATCACGACGATGGGGTTGCCGGCGGCAGTCACGGTGCGGGTCCGCGTTTTCGCTGTGGCGGGATGGGCGCACCATATACGCATAGCGCCACGCCGCGCATACGCAAAGCGCCACGCCGCG
>JAKZXM010000160.1:0-3293 GCA_047514975.1 Rhodospirillales bacterium | reverse complement strand
GTGCTACCCCTCGATTTCCTGCGTCTACCGCTGGCGGCCGCCGCCGGCATCTTCGTGTTTTCCGAGATTCCCGATGCGTGGACGATCACGGGCGCGGCGATCATCGGCGTTGCCTCCGTCTACGTGGCGCGGCCCGAGGCGCCGAACGCCCGTTGAGCGGAGTGGCGGTGTCGCGGCCCCTCGCACGCCATATCCCTTTTGTATGGGGGTCGTTCGAGCTGTTACAATTGGTTTGCGCGCAAGCAGTTTGCACGCGAGTGGGCGGGGCCAGCGAGCGATGTTCGAGACCGGAGACGTCGCCAAGCAATTTCTTACCAAGGACGGGGTCCTGTTCGAGGAAGGGGATCCCGGCGACGCCGCCTACATCGTCGAATCCGGTTCGGTGGGTATCTTCAAGGCCGTCGACGAGGGGACGCTCCACTTGGCGACGCTGAAGGGCGGCGAGCTATTCGGCGAAATGGCGATCATCGACGGCAGCGCCCGCATGGCCTCGGCCATGGCGCTCGAGGACAGCGTCGTCGTCAGAATTCCGAGCGATGTGCTGGAGGCGAAGCTCGGCCAGTACGACACCTTCTTGCAAGCGCTCATCAAGATCCTCGTCAACAATTTGCGCAACGTTCACCGGGCGTACATGCGCCGCCCCCGCAGCATCCACGATTTTGTCAACGTCATCGCGACCCAGTCCCAGTCCCTGCGTGGATACCTGAAGGTGGTCGAGCAGGCGGATCCCGAGGCCGAGATTCTGAAACGCCTCGATGCCCTGGACGCGGCGGCTCGCGACGTCTTGCAAATGTTCGAGGGCCGCAAGGATCGCCGCCGAAGCGTGATTACGGACACCGACCTCTGATCCGGCTCGGGGGCGTCGCCGATGCGCCGCGACCGCCCGATCGAGAAAATTCCTTTCAGGACAGTTTTTTGCCAGGCGGTCCTTGTTTCCTCGCGCCAAAGGGGGCATAAACGCCGTTCCCCAAAGACCTTCCCGATTCGTCGCCGAACGACTCCAAAACCAAAATCAAGAACACGAGCGATGAAGCTTGCCATCCTGAAGGAACGCCGCCCCGGCGAAGCGCGCGTCGCCGGTTCGCCCGAGGTCGCGCGCAAATTGATACAGCTTGGGTTCGAGGTCGCCGTGGAACGCGGCGCCGGCGCCGGCGCCGCGTTTACCGATGCGAAATTTCGCGACGCAGGCGCGAGCATAGCCGATGACGCCGCCTCGGCGCTCGATTCCGCGGACGTGATTTTCAAGGTTCAACGCCCGATCGCCGAAGGCGGCGCGAAGAGCGAGCTCGCGTCGATGCCCAAGGGCGCCCTGTTGATCGCCAATCTTCAGGCGCTCGCCCACAAGAAGGACATGGAAGCCTGCGCCGAGGCGGGGATCACCGCCTTCGCCATGGACCTGATGCCGCGGATCACGCGAGCCCAGTCCATGGACGTGTTGTCGTCGCAAAGCAACCTCGCCGGCTACCGGGCGGTTCTCGACGCGGCCGCCGAGATTGGCCGTGCGTTTCCGATGATGATGACGGCCGCCGGGACGATCGCGCCGGCGAAGGTTCTGGTGATCGGCGCCGGCGTCGCCGGCTTACAAGCGATCGCGACCGCCAAGCGCCTCGGCGCCGTGGTGACCGGCTACGACGTCCGCGCGTCGGCGAAGGAGCAGGTCGAGAGCCTCGGCGGGCGATTCCTCGAGGTTGACCCGGAAGCCTCCGCCGATGCCGAGACCGAAGGCGGCTACGCGAAGGAAATGAGCGCCGCGTACCAGAAGAAGCAGGCCGAGGCGCTGGACGAGGCGCTCAAGAAACAGGACATCGCCATTTGCACGGCGTTGATCCCGGGCAAGCCGGCGCCGGTCCTGATTACCGAGGACGTGGTCAAGGGCATGAAACCGGGCTCGGTGATCGTCGATCTTGCGGTCGAGGCGGGCGGCAACTGCGAGCTGTCGGTGCTCGACAAGGTGGTGACGATGCACGACGTCAAGATCGTCGGTTACGGCAACGTACCCAGCCGCATCGCCGAGGATGCGAGCGCGCTTTATGCGCGCAACCTGCTCAACTTCATCACCCTGCTGGTGGATCCCGAGACCAAGAGCCTCGCCATCGACTGGGACGACGAGATCGTCAAGGGAACGCTGGTGAGCCGCGACGGCCAGCTGGTGAATCCGCTTCTCAAGGGGAAGGGGGCCTGACCATGGACGCGAAGACGGGCGCCCTCGTCGCGGTCGGCGGTGGAAACACGGCCCTGATCGGACAAGGGGAAGCGGCGGGCGATCCCTTCTTGTTCATTTTCACGGTCTTCGTCCTCGCCTGCTTCGTCGGCTTCTACGTGGTCTGGAGCGTGACCCCGGCGCTGCACTCGCCCTTGATGAGCGTTACCAACGCCATATCGTCGGTGATCGTCGTCGGCGCCCTGATCGCGGCCGGGCCCGAGGGCGCGGACTTCTCGAAGGTGATGGGCCTGCTGGCGGTGACGCTCGCCTCGGTCAACATCTTCGGCGGCTTCATCGTGACCCAGCGCATGCTCGGCATGTTCAAGAAGAAGAAGCAATAGGTCGGGAAATGGCTGAAAACCTCACAGGGCTCGCGTACCTGGCCGCCGCCGTCTGCTTCATCATGGCGCTGCGCGGACTCAGCTCGCCGGAATCGGCGCGCACGGGCAACGTTTTCGGCGTCATCGGCATGATCGTCGCCGTCGTGACCACGCTCGTCGATCCCCACGTGGTCAGTTTCGAGATGATCGCCGTCGGGGTCCTGATCGGCGGCACCGTCGGCACCGTGGTCGCGCTGCGTATCCAGATGACGGCGCTGCCACAGTTGGTGGCGGCCTTCCATTCCCTCGTCGGCCTGGCGGCGGTGTTCGTGGCCGCCGCCGCGCTTTACAACCCCGAGGTCTACGGTATCGGCGCGCCGGGCACCATCCGCGCGACGAGTTTGGTCGAGATGAGCCTCGGCACCGCCATCGGCGCCGTCACGTTCTCGGGTTCGATCATCGCGTTCGCCAAGTTGCAAGGGGTGATGAGTGGCACGCCGATCGTCTTCAAGGGTCAGCATCCGCTGAACGCCCTCATCGTCATTGCCATCGTCATTGCGATCGTCTGGTTCGCGAGCGAGGAGTCGCGTTCGGCCTTCTGGCTGCTGACGGGGCTGGCGCTGTTGGTCGGCTTCCTGATCATCATCCCCATCGGCGGGGCGGACATGCCGGTGGTCGTCTCGATGCTCAACTCGTACTCGGGCTGGGCGGCGTGCGGCATCGGGTTCACGTTGTCGAACCCGGCGCTGGTGATCACCGGCGCCCTGGTC
>JAKZXM010000159.1:0-3133 GCA_047514975.1 Rhodospirillales bacterium | reverse complement strand
GTACTCGGTCATCTGGGGGCGGACTCGTTTCTTGGCGGCACCATGACCCTCGATGTGGCGGCCGCGGAAAAGGCGCTGAGCACCCACATTGCCGAGCCTCTCGGCATCGCGCTCGACCGGGCGGCGTTCGGCATCCACGACACGGTCAACGAGGACATCGCCCGCGCCTTCCGCGTCCACGCCGCCGAGCGCGGCTTCGATACCCGCGCCGCGGCGGTGGTCGCCTTCGGCGGCTCGGGCCCGGTCCACGCGCTCAACGTCGCCCGCAAGTTGCGCGCGCCCAAGGCGGTCTTTCCGGTCGGCGCCGGGGTCATGTCGGCATTCGGCCTGCTCGCCAGCCCGCTCTCCTTCGAGATCGCCCGTTCCTACCGGGTGGTCCTTGACGACATCGACGCGGCGGGCTTCGCCGCCACGATCCGCGCGCTCGAAGCAGAGGCGGCGGGCTTTCTTCTTGCCGCCGGCGTGGCCCCCGCGGCGATCGGCGCGCGGCGCGTCCTCGACATGCGCTTCCGCGGCCAGGGCCACGAGATCGAGGTCGCGCTGCCCGAAGGGCACGAGCTCGAGGCGGCGTTCGCCGAGCTTCCTGCCCTGTTCCGCCGGGCCTACGCCGAGGTCTTCGCCTCGAGCCCGTTGGCCGAGGCCCTCGAGATCGTCAACTGGAAGGTCGAGGCGCGCGGACCTTCGAGCGGCCTGAGCGCGGACTATCGGGTGCTGGCGCCGCCGGGGGGCGCGGCGGCGGAAGACGCCCGCAAGGGCGCGCGCCCGGCCTACGTCGCCGCCGTGGGCGATTTTCGCGACTGCCCGGTCTACGACCGCTACGGCTTGCGCCCGGGCATGAGCGTCGAGGGGCCGGCGCTGATCGAGGAACGCGAATCGACCTGCGTGCTCGGCGCCGGCGATCGCGTGGCGCTGGACCGGCACGACAACCTGATCGCCGAGCTTCGCTACGACGAGGAAGGACCAACATGAGCGCCACCGTCCTGGACGCGGTCAGCCTGGGCATCATGTGGGACCGCCTGGTCGCGATCACCGACGAGATCGTCTCGACGTTGGTGCGGACCTCGTTCTCGACCATCGTCCGCGAGAGCCACGACCTTACCGTGGTGGTGCTCGACGCCGAGGGGCGGCTGATGGCCCAGGGCAGCTACAGCATTCCCGTGTTCATCGGAACCGCGCCGGTGACGCTCGGGCACATGCTCGAGCGCTTCCCGGCCGAGACCCTTGCGCCCGGCGACGTCGTGATCACCAACGATCCCTGGATGGGCACCGGCCACCTGTTCGACGTCAACGTTATGCGCCCGGTGTTCAAGGCGGGACGGATCGTCGCCTACACCCTCAGCATCACCCACCTTCCCGACGTCGGCGGCACCGGTTTCAGCGCCGCGGCCAGCGAAATCTACCACGAAGGCCTGCGCCTGCCGATCGCCAAGCTCGCCCGGGCCGGCGAGATCGACGGTTTCCTCCTCGACCTGGTGCGCGCCAACGTGCGCGCGCCCGAGCAGGTATTGGGCGATTTGATGGCCAACGTCACCTGCAACGAGGTCGGCGCACGGCGGCTGGTGGAGTTCATGGACGAATACCGCCTCGACGATCTCGACGCGTTGTCGGCGGCGATCCGCGGACAGTCCGAGCGCGTGACCCGCGAGCGCATCGGCGCGATGCGCGACGGCCGCTATCGCAACCGGGTCCAAATCGAGGGTACCGAGGGCGCGATCGAGCTCGCCTGCGAGGTCGTGGTCGCCGGCGAGAACATCGCGATCGATTTCGCCGGCACCGGGCCGACGGTCGGCCGCGGCATCAACGTGCCCTTTTGCTACACGCGGGCGATGGCGCTGTACGCCGTCAAGTGCGTCACCGCGCCGGCGCTCCCCAACAACCAGGGCGCGACGGTACCGGTGCGGGTCGCGGCGCCGGCCGGCTCGATTCTCAACGCGCTGCCGCCGGCGGCGACCGGCGGCCGCCACACCGTCGGCCACTTCGTCACCCCGCTGGTATTCGGGGCCATCGCCGAGGCGGCGCCGGAGCACGTCCAGGCCGATTGCGGCAACATGGACCTGATCACCTTCCACGGCACCCATCCCGACGGCCGGCCGATCGCGACCATCTACTTCGCCGCCGGCGGTTTCGGCGCGCTTTTGGGCCACGACGGCGCCAGTACGACGCCGGGCCCCTCGAACATGGGGGTGGTGCCGGTCGAGATCTGGGAGAGCCTGACCGGCACGACGATTCTGCGCAAGGCGCTCTTGCCCGATTCCGGCGGCCCCGGCGCCGCCCGCGGCGGGCTCGGCCAGGAGGTCGTCATCCGCAACGACTCGGGACGGCCGATGACGGTGTTCAGCATGGCCAACCGCACCGAGTTCCCGGCGCGCGGCCTCGCCGGAGGCGGGCCGGGGGGGCGGCGCGAACACCGCATCGACGGCGTCGCGGTCGATCCCAAAGGCACCCACACGCTGGCTCCCGGCGCGCGGCTGACCCTGATCGAGGCCGGCGGCGGCGGATTCGGCGAGGCGGCGGCGCGCGACCCGGCGAAGCTCGCCGCCGACCTCGCCGAAGGCTTCGTCACCGCCGCGGGCGCCAAGCGCGACTATGGCTTCGAACGCTAAGCGCCCAAGCCACTAACCGGACCACGGATCGAACGCGGCCAACCCTTGATCGTCGAAATCTTTCGTGTTGCGCGTCGCGATCGTCAGGCGGTGCTGAATCGCGGTGCCCGCGATCAGAGCATCGGCGAGTTGCACCGTACGACCGCCCTCGGCCGCCTCTGCGCGCAATTGGGCCGCCTCGGTAGCGGTCGCCCGCTCGATGGGTAGAATCCGCTCGTCATATTCGTCCTGGAGTGCGTTAAGCCATGCGCCTAGCTCGGCGCGCCGGTGCGGGCCGGGCGCCCGCCTCCTTCCGAAGTCCAACTCGTGCAACGTGATCACCGAGAGGTAGGCGCGCTCGATCTCGGATAGGAACGCAAGGACGCGGCCGTCAGGGCGCGGCCGAGCGAGTTCGGACACGACGTTGGTGTCCAGCAACCAATCCGTCATGATTCATCCGCGAACGGCGCGGGCCGTCCCGATTCGGTCCGGCTCGGCAGTGTGAGCGGATCGCCGCGCGGCGTGTTCTCAACCAGCCATTGGCCGAGCGG
>JAKZXM010000158.1:0-7370 GCA_047514975.1 Rhodospirillales bacterium | reverse complement strand
GATTGTGGTCGTGCTTCTGAACCTCGAATGGGCGGCGCTGGCGGTGCTGGTCCCGGCCCTTGCGATGGCGACGCCCACCATGAGCCTGGTGGGCGCCGTGGGCACCGCGCTCGCTTTGGGATCGAGGCGCGGCGGCATTCTCTTGTCCCTGCTGGTGCTCCCGCTCTACGTTCCGGTCCTGATCTTCGGGGCCGGCGCCGCGGACGCGGCGCTGGGCGGATTTTCGGCGCGCCCGCAGCTTCTGGTTCTGGCGGGCCTGTTGTTGGCGGCGCTCGCGCTCTGCCCGTGGGCCGCGGCGGCCGGTTTGCGCCAGGCCGTCGACTGATTGAAAAAATTGCGCCCTTCCCCTGGATAATGCGCACCCGAGACACTAAAACCCCGGATACGGACGCCGACGGACCGATGTTCTGGAAATACGCCAACCCCAACCGCTTCCTGGATCTCAGCGCCGTTCTGCTGCCTTGGGCGGCGGGCGCGACCGTCGTCCTGGTGGCCGCGGGCGTCTATCTCGCGCTAGTCGTCTCGCCGCCCGACTACCAGCAGGGCGAGACCGTGCGCATCATGTACGTGCACGTCCCGGCCGCGTGGATGGCGTTGTTCTGTTACTCCATCATGGCCGCGGCCAGCGCCGCGGCGCTGATATGGAAGCCACCGCTGGCGGCCATGGTGGCCAAGTGCACGGCGCCGATCGGAGCGAGCTTCACCTTCCTCGCGCTTCTCACCGGTTCGCTTTGGGGCAAGCCCATGTGGGGCGCTTGGTGGGTTTGGGACGCGCGCCTGACGTCGATGCTGGTCCTTCTCTTCCTCTATCTCGGCTACATGGCGCTCCACAACGCCTTCGACGACCCCGGGCGGGGCTCGAGGGCGGCTTCGGTCCTGGCGCTGGTAGGGTTCGTCAACGTGCCCATCATCAAGTTCTCGGTCGATTGGTGGAACACGCTGCACCAGCCCTCGAGCATGATCACGGCCGAGGGCCCGGCGATCCACGCCAGCATGCTGGCGCCCCTTTTAATCATGGCCGGCGCCTATACCGCGTACTACGTTTGGGTTCTGCTGTTGCGCGTCCGCGGCGAGATCGTCGCGGCCAAGATCAGGGCCTTGCAAATGCGCCAGACCGGCGGTTAGGCGGCGCGCGATGGGCCGGCTTTCGGCGTTTTTGAACATGGGCGGCTACGGCACGTTCGTGTGGCCGGCCTTTCTCGCCTCGGGCCTGGTGCTGATCGCCCTATTGGCGGCGAGCCGCCAATTCGCCAAGGCCCAGGAGCGGACGTTCGCGCGCCTGGAGAGCGGCGCCGGCGCCGGCGCGCCCGCCGCAGAGGACGGCCATGAAACGTAGGCACAAGCGCCTGAGCTTCGTCGTGATCGGGTTGGCGCTTCTGGGTGCGGCGGCGGCGCTGATCCTGACCGCGATCGAGGAATCGGTTGTTTTCTTCTACAGCCCGACCGATATCCTGGAGAAAGGGATCACCAACGAGCGGCGCTTGCGGGTCGGCGGGCTGGTCGAGGAGGGAAGCGTCGAGCGCGGCCAGGATTCGACCGTGCGGTTCCGGGTGACCGACCTGATGAACGCGGTTCCCGTGCAATACAAGGGCCTGCTGCCGGACCTCTTCGCCGAAAACCAGGGCGTCGTCGCCGAAGGCCACTTCCGAAACGGAACCTTCCAGGCCGACGAGATCCTCGCCAAGCACGACGAGAACTACATGCCGCCGGAGGTCGCGGAAGCGCTCAAGGCGTCGGGCCAATGGAAGGCGCTCGAGGACTCGCTCAAGAAATCGGGCGCTATGACGGGCGCTATGAGATGAGCGCGCGCGGGGAAAGGGGCGAGAGGCGATGATCGCCGAGACCGGACATTTCGCGCTGGCGCTGGCGCTGATCGTGGCGCTGGTCCAGGGAACCGTGCCCATGGTCGGCGCGGCCCGGCGTCACGCGGGCCTCATGGCGATGGCGCGACCCGCGGCCGTGACCCAGTTCGCACTCATCGCCATCGCGTTCGCGGCCCTGATGCACGCTTACGTGACGTCGGACTTCTCGCTCATCAACGTCGCGCGCAATTCCCATTCGGCCAAGCCGATGCTCTACAAGATCGCCGGCGTTTGGGGCAATCACGAAGGCTCCATGCTGCTGTGGGTCCTGATCCTCGCGACCTTCGGCTCGGCGGTCGCGCTATTTGGGCGCAACATTCCGCCGACCCTGGCGGCCCGCGTCCTCAGCGTCCAGGCGTTGATCGCGGTCGGTTTCCTCGCCTTCACCCTCTTCACCTCGAACCCCTTCGATCGCCTCGATCCGGTGCCCATGGACGGGCGCGGGCTCAATCCGTTGCTTCAGGACCCCGGCCTCGCGTTCCACCCGCCGTTCCTTTATCTGGGCTACGTCGGGTTCTCGATGGCGTTCTCGTTCGCGATCGCGGCGCTGATCGAGGGGCGCGTCGACGCCGCTTGGGCGCGCTGGGTCCGGCCCTGGACGCTGGCCGCCTGGTCGTTCCTCACGTTCGGAATCGGGCTCGGGTCCTGGTGGGCCTACTACGAGCTCGGGTGGGGCGGGTGGTGGTACTGGGACCCGGTCGAAAACGCCTCGTTCATGCCGTGGCTCGCGGGCACGGCGCTGCTGCATTCCACGGTGGTGGTGGAGAAACGCGACACCCTCAAGGGCTGGACCGTGTTCCTCGCGATCGTGACCTTCGGGCTCAGCCTTCTCGGCACCTTCATCGTCCGTTCCGGCGTGCTGACCTCGGTCCACGCCTTCGCCAGCGACCCGGCGCGCGGGGTGTTCATCCTGGTCCTGCTGGTGCTGTTTATCGGCGGCTCGTTCGCGCTGTTTGCATGGCGCGGGCCGGCGCTTCGCGGTGTCGGCCTGTTCCGCCCGGTCTCGCGCGAAGGCGGCCTGCTCATCAACAACCTGATCCTGACCACGGCCGCGGCGTCGGTGCTTCTGGGCACCCTCTATCCGCTGTTCCTTGATGCGTTTGATGCGGGCAAGGTGTCGGTGGGGCCCCCGTTCTTCAACGCGGTCTTCGTTCCGCTGATGGTGCCGATGCTCGCCGTCATGGCGGTGGGACCGTTCCTGGGCTGGAAGCGGGGCGATCTCGCGGGCGCGCTTTCGCGCCTGAAGGCGGCCGCGGCCGTCATGGTCGTGGTGGCGCTGGCAACCTGGGCGCTCAGCGGCGGCCCCGTCGTGGCGATCCTCGGGATCACCGCCGCGGCTTGGCTCGCCGTGGGCACGCTGACCGAGTTCGCCGGGCGAATCGCGCTGTTCCGCGCGACGCCCGCGGCCAGCCTCGCGCGGATCGTCCATTTGCCGCGCTCGGCCTGGGGCATGACGCTGGCGCATTTCGGCCTTGCCGTCGCGGTCGCCGGCATCACCGCGTCGTCCACCTGGAGGACCGAAAGCATCCAGACCCTAAGCCGTGGCGAGGCCGTGGACGTGGCCGGCTACACCTTCACCTTCCTCGGCGCCCACGCGGTGCAAGGCCCCAACTACACCGCCACGCGCGGCGTCTTCACGGTCGCCAAGGACGGCGCGGCGATCGCCACGCTGCGTCCCGAAACCCGGCGCTATCCGGTCGAGGGACAAGACACCACCGAGGCCGCGATCCGGTCCACGTTCCTGGGCGATCTTTACGCTGTGATCGGCGACCCGACGGAGGACGGCGAGGCTTTCGTGACGCGGCTCTACTTCAATCCTTTGGTTCCCTGGATCTGGGCCGGCGTCCTGATCGTCGTCGTTGGCGGCCTGGTCAGCCTGTCGGACCGGCGCCTCCGGGTCGGCGCGCCGCAGCGAAGGCCCGCCGTGGCTGCCCACGGATCCGAGCCGGCGCCCGCGTAACGGGGGTTCTCGGCCGTGGGGCGCCTCGTTTACGTCTTTCCGCTCGCAGCGCTCTGCGTGCTCGCGGTCGTCTTGCTGTTCGGGCTGCAAAGGGATCCCAGCATTGTTCCCTCGGCGCTCATTGACAAGCCGGTGCCCGAGTTCGCGCTGCCGCCGATCACCGGCGGGCCCGGCAAGGGCTTTGCGAACGCCGACCTCGGAGGCCGGCTCTCGGTGGTCAACGTGTGGGCGTCTTGGTGCGGCCCGTGCAGGGCCGAGCATCCGCTGGTGGAGCGGCTCGCGCGCTCGGGTTTGGCAACGGTCTACGGCCTCAACTACAAGGACGAGCCGCAAGACGCGCTCGGATGGCTCGCCGAGCTCGGCAACCCCTACGCCGAGATCGGGGCCGACCGGAACGGCCGGGTCGGTTTCGACTGGGGCGTTTACGGGGTGCCCGAAACCTTCATCGTCGATCGCGAGGGACGCATCCGTCACAAACACGTCGGGCCGATGACCGCCGAGGCGCTCGACGGCGAGATCATCCCGATCTTGCGGGTGCTCGCCCCATGAGGGTGTCCCTCGCCACGTTGGCGGTGCTCGGCGCCGCGCTGATCGCCGCCACCGCCGCGGGCGTCGAGCCGAACGAGATGCTCGCCGATCGGGTGCTGGAAACGCGTGCCCGCGCCATCTCCAAGAACCTTCGCTGCCTCGTCTGCCAGAACCAGTCCATCGACGATTCGAACGCGCCGCTCGCCCGCGACCTCAGGATCATCGTCCGCGAGCGCCTGGTGGCGGGCGACAGCGACACCGCGGTGATCGACTACGTGGTCGCGCGCTACGGCGACTTCGTGCTGCTCAAGCCGCCGCTCAAGCCCGTCACCTATGCGCTGTGGTTTGGACCCGTGGCGATCGCGCTGGCCGGGGCGGCGGCGGCCGCGGCCTTCCTTCGCCGGCGGCGGACGCGAGCGACGGCCGACGCGGCGCCCGTGGCGCTCACTCCGGACGAGCGCCGCCGGCTCGAGGCGCTTTTGAAGGATGGGCCCGAATGATCGCGTTCTGGGTCATTGCCACGCTGCTGTCGGCGGTCGTCGCGGCGGCCCTGGTGGTTCCCCTTCTCGGCCATACGCGCAGCGCGCGCGACCGCCGCGAGTACAATCTCGCCGTCTATGACGATCAGCTACGCGAAGTCGACCGCGACGTGGCGCGCGGCCTGCTCGCGGACGACCAAGCGCGGGCGACGCGGATCGAGATCAAAAGGCGCATTCTCGCCACCGCCCGGGATGGGGACCCGAGCGGCGGGGACGTCCCGCACCCGGCCGCCGCAGCGGCGAGGGCTGGAGGCGCGTGGGCGCCCGCGATCGGCATCGCGGTGCTGATTCCGGCCGGCGGGTTCGCGCTGTATCTCCATCTCGGGGCGCCGGAGCTGCCGGACGCGCCGTTGGCGGGGCGGAGCGTGGCCCTCGAGCAGGCGGCCCGGACCCGTTCCGAAATGGGCGGACTTCTCGCCGATCTCGCCGAACGTCTCCGCCAGACCCCCGACGACCTCGACAGCTGGGCGCTGCTGGCGCGGTCCTACCGGACCATGGACCGGCCACGGGAGTCGGCGGACGCGTTCGCGCACGCCGTCGAGTTGAGCGGGCGGGCGCCGTCGTTTCTCTCCGCCTACGGCGAGATGCTGGTGGCCGCCGAGGGCGGGCGGGTCACGCCCCAAGGACGCCAGGCCTTCGAAGAGGCGCTCGCGAAGGACCCCGGGGATTCGCGCGCGCGGTATTACATCGGCGCCGCCAAGGAACAGGCCGGCGACAAGACGGGCGCGCTCGCCGACTGGCAGGCTTTGGTGGCCGACACCGACGCGAGCGCGCCTTGGCTCGAGGACGTCTCGCGCCAGACGGCGCGCGTCGCCGCTGAGCTCGGCGTGGAAATCACGATCGCCGCGCCGCCCGCGGCGAGCGCCGCGACCGTTCCGCGTGGACCCTCGGCCGCGGACGTCGAGGCGGCCTCGGAGATGTCGGGCGAAGAGCTCCAGGCGATGATCCGGACCATGGTCGCCGGCCTCGCGGAACGGCTCGCCCAACAGCCGGGCGACCTTCAGGGCTGGCTCATGCTGGCTCGCTCGTATGCCGCGCTCGGCGAGGAGGAGAAAGCCCGCGAGGCGCGCGCCCGGGCCGACGCGTTGATGCGCGAGACGGACGCGCCCTCCCGATAGGGCCGGGGCGGGGCGCGCTCAGCCGATCGGTCTCGTCCGGCGGCGGCCGTCGCTCCGCGCCGCAGGCGCGTTTTCGGGGAGCGGGCCGCAGGCGCGTTTTCGGGGAGCAGAAGGAGGAACTCCTCGCCCCAATAGCGCGCGACCCGGTCGTATCGGCGGACGCGTTTCAACGCGCAGCGAAGATGCCCGGCCGCCTTCAGATCGTGCGGCCGGGGGCGCGATCGCGTGACCAAGCGGGACTGGAACCCGTCGACCCAATCGTGGTGCGCTTGAATGACGCGTTCGAGTTCGCGCACTCTTAATCTCCGCGTCGGCGGCCCCTTGTATTTTCGCTGCCGCCGGCCCTAACGTTCGCGATCGCGCTCCGGCGTGGCGGCCCCTCGCCTTTATCGGTGCCGCCCGGGAGTCGAGGCAGGCGGAGGAAACGCAGCCCATGGCCGAGTTCAGGACCATCGACGATCTCGAGGTGGCCGGAAAGCGGGTCCTGGTGCGCGCCGATTTGAACGTCCCCATGAAGGATGGCGCGATCACGGATGCGACCCGGATCGAGCGCACCGCGCCGACCATCGTCGAGCTGGCGGACAAGGGCGCGCGGGTGATCGTTCTCTCGCACCTCGGCCGCCCCAAGGGCGCGGTCGTGGCCGAGATGTCGCTCGCGCCCGTGGCGGCGGCGCTGGGCGCCGCCCTCGGCGGGCGTCGCGTGGCGTTCGCGGACGCGTGCGTCGGTCCCAAGGCGGAAACCGTGGTCGCGGCCATGGCCGACGGCGACGTGGCCCTGCTCGAGAACCTTCGCTTCGACGAACGCGAAGAGAAGAACGACGCCGGCTTCGCCGCCGCCCTCGCGTCGCTCGGCCAGGTTTACGTCGACGACGCGTTCAGTTGCGCGCACCGGGCGCACGCCTCGACGGAAGCCCTTGCGCGGCTTTTGCCGGCGGCCGCGGGGCGGTTGATGCAGGCCGAGCTCCAGGCCCTTCACAAGGTGCTGGACGCGCCCGATCGGCCCTTGGCGGCGCTGGTCGGCGGCGCCAAGGTATCGACCAAGCTCAACGTGCTGGTGAACCTCGTCCGCAAGGTCGACCAACTGATCCTCGGCGGCGGCATGGCCAATACCTTCCTCGACGCCGCCGGCGTCGGCGTCGCCTCGTCGCTGTTCGAGGCGGGCATGGCCGAGACGGCGCGCACGATCATGCGCGACGCGGCCGCCGCGGGGGTCGAGATCGTGCTTCCCGAGGATGCGGTCGTCGCTTCGGCCCTGGAAGAAGGGGTCGCGACGCGCACGGTTCCCATCGCCGAGGTGCCGGCGGACACCATGATCCTGGACATCGGCGCGGCCTCGTCGGACGCCTTGATCCGACGCCTGGGC
>JAKZXM010000157.1:0-6144 GCA_047514975.1 Rhodospirillales bacterium | reverse complement strand
GTATATGTTTCACCTGAGCCGCATGGGCGATGGCGGTCGACCCCGTTCCACAGCCAAACTCCAATACCTCCATGTACGGCTTCAAGTATTCGCGCGTGACTTTCAGCTTCTTTTGGTATGATTCTTCGTCGGAGACGGGTGATTTCGAATAGCGGTCGGCGATTTTGTCCCAAAATTTACTTGTCTGGCTCATCGTCATCTCCATTTGTTCGACCGTCGGGGTACTGAAAGACGCCGTCGAGCGGTACCTCGAAGACCTGCGCGATCTGAAAGGCCATTTCGAGTGAAGGCGAATAGCGGCCCTGCTCGATGGCGATGATGGTCTGTCGGGTCACGCCGATACGATCCGCCAAGTCCGCTTGAGTCATCTCTCCATTGGCGAACCTGAGGGATCGAACGGCATTGGTGACTCTCGTTGGCTTCACCACCGCTGAAAGCCCCGCCGATAAGCGACGATCTTTGTCGCAGATCCAACGAGCGATGACAGGGCAAACCCGAGGTAGATCACGTTTGCGATCCAGAAATGGTTCATCTCGGCCATCGACATGCCCAGTGCCGCAACTCCACCTGCACCGAACGCGAAATGGCCGATGTATTCGCCGAACCGATTGATCTCCTTATCGCGTTGGTCCTTCTTGTCGGCGTCCTTGGGTGAGGCGATCGCGACCAAGATGTGGGCCGCGATTATCGCACCAATCGAGGCGCCGATTATCCACAACAGCGTCGATACGTATGACACCTCGGCAAGAGCGGTGTTCTCAGCTCGTCCGAGAATGATGATGAAGTAGACCGCATACGCGCCGACCGAAGCCACCGCGACGATCCACGCGCTTTTCTCTTCGAACGCCATTCCTCCTCCTCCTATGTCAAATATTATTGACATGAGGGCATGCATGGTCCCGCTGACATAGTGTCAAGCATTTTTTACAATGACGACGCCCCGCCCAGGCGATGACGATGGGCGTGCTAAGCTAGAGATGGCGACAGTGAGGGCCAGGGAGGGTGGTTGACCGCACAACCCCCTCGGCGCCTTGTCGGGACAACGGCCGGAAGGTTATTACGATGAACAATTCAAGGTGTCTTGCCGCTTCCCTTCTTTTCGCGTTGTGCTCTTCCGTTACCGCCCATGCCTTCGAAGTAACATCGCCGGTATTTGAGGATGGTGGACAGCTGCCTCAAGTTTATGCCTGCTCCAAGCAGGGAGGGCAGGACATGTCATGGGAAATTGACATCCGTGACGTACCCGCGGGCGCGGTTTCGCTCGTGGTAATCATGGATGACCCCGATGCCCAGCCGGTGGCGGGGCGAACGTGGGTCCATTGGAACGTCAGCAATTTGCCCGCCGACACGAAGTCGCTTCCCTCGAAAAAGAAGGGGAAGGGAATCGGAAAACTAGGCAACAACAGTTCTCGTTCGAGAGGCTATCAAGGCATGTGCCCGCCCAACGGGGAGCACAAATACGTTCTGGTGGTATACGCCCTGAACGCCGAGTTCAAGAAACGACTCGACAAGGTGACCCGGGAAAGGATTCGAGGAAAAATTCCAAGACATGATTATCGGGAAAGCGGAAATTAGTGGACGATTTGGATAATCGGCTGGCCGGCGGCTTCAGATAGCGATGACCAGGTCCGTCTTTGGCGTCGCGCAGCAGATCAGGGCGTGCGGCGGATCGGGCACGTCGAGCGGTTCTTCGAGATAGGCGACCTCGCCGGCCACGATCTCGCAGCGGCAGGTGTTGCAAATACCCGAGCGGCAGCTGAAGTCGGGGCGCAGGCCGTGCGCCTCGGCAAAGTCGAGCAGGTTCTCGAAGGCGGGATCCCACGCCGCCTTCACGCCCGAGCGGGCGAACGTGACCTCGACCGCGCCCGTCGATCCCGTTGCCGGCATCGCGGCGGCGGCCACCTCGCCCAGCACCGAGGCCGGACCGAAGAACTCGTAATGGAGCCGCGCTTCGGCGATGCCCATCGAACGCAGCCCGCCGTCAGAGATTTCATGAACGCGGGCGGCCCGCACAGGTAGAATTCGTAGTCCTCGAAAGGTAGCACCTGCTTCAGGAGGCCGACGTCGAGGCGGCCTTCGCTATCGTAATCGCGGCCTTCGACGTCGTCGGCACCGGGCTGGCTGAAACGGATGTGAACGTCGACGTTGGGGTGCTCGGCGGCGAGCGCCCGGACAGCGGCGCCCATCGCCAGTTCGCGGCCGTTGCGGGCGCCGTGGACGTAGAAGGCGCGCCTGCGCGTGCCGGTCTCGACGATCGTGTTGAGCATGCTGATCATCGGCGTCAGCCCGACGCCCGCGCTCAGCAGCACCACCGGCCTCTCGCTCTCCGAATCGAGGCAGAACTTGCCCCGTGGCGCCTTGACGCACAGCGTTCCGCCCACCTCGACGCTGTCATGCAGGTAGTTCGACGACAGTCCAGGCGTCAGGTCCCCGGATCCGCTGGGAGCGGGCTCGCGCTTGATACTCACGCGGTAATGATCGGGGTTGTGGCTGTCCGACAGCGAGTAGGTGCGGATCAGCGGCTCGTCGCGCCCCGGAATGTTGATTTCGAAGGTGAGGAACTGGCCGGGCTTGAAAGAGGGTAGCGGCGCGCCGTCCTTGGGCACGAGGTAGAAAGAGGTGATGGTCTCGCTTTCCACCACCTTGCGATCGAGGGTGAAGGCGCGGAAGCCACGCGCCAGCCGCTCTTCGAACGAGCCCTTCCAGCCGTGGCTGAGGGCCTGAATGCTGAGCGCCTTGCGGGTCGCGTCGAGGTTCTCCTTGTCGAAGAACAAAACCTCGCTCACCGCACGCACGGTCATGCGGCGGGGATCGGTTTGGACGCGGTGAATGTTATCGCCGGCGCCGACCTCGCCTTCCTCGAGGACGCGAAAGTAGAATCCGACGCGGCCCGAGGCGAGAAAGCGGTTCTCGAAGCCCTCGATTCCCATCTTCATGGCCAGCTTGTAACAAGGGATGCGCGGCTGACTTACCTCGAGCAGCGCGCCGCCGATGCGGAAGACGTCGCCGACGTGGACCGCGTCCTCGGGCATTCCCTCGACCGTGAAGTTCTCGCCGAACTGTCCCATGACAAAGTCGTCCCGCCCCAGCTCGGCCGCCCAGTAGGCGTAGTTCTCGACCGAATAGGCGAGCACCGCCCGGAACGAGCCGCCGTGGCCCCACAGATCGGCCTGACCGTCCCCCTCGAGGTTCAGCCGCCGCAACATGACCCGGCCGGCCACCGGCTGCTTGAAGATTCCTGACCTCACCGTCTTGGCCTTGTGGGCGATCTCCTTTGGCATCGCGACGTTGACGGACTTGAGCCGCATGGCGGGCGGCGGCGCGGCGGTCCTTTCGCCGCCGGCGCGGGCCCCGAAGTCGTCGAACAACGGCGAAAAACCCTCGAACTTGCACACCAGCGGCAGCGCGCCCGCAACACGGATGGTCTCCTCGATGCGGAAGGACACGACGCGCTCGGCCCCGGGAAACTCCTGGGCCCGTTCCGCGCCCCAGATAATGTCGGCCTCGCCCGTGACCTGCACCATCTCGCCGCTCTCGAAGTCCACGAACAACAAGCCGCAGCGCGGGTTCTCCCAGATGTTGCCCAGCGTGTTGAACATGCAGTTGCCGCTATAGTCGGGAAAGAGCAGCGCGCTCTCGTGCGCGACGACCACGAACCCCGGCGGGCCGCCGCGGTGCGAGACATCGACGCCGTGCGTCCAGTCCTCGGCGTCCTCGGAGAACTGGCTGGCGATGAAGAAGGTGTCGGCGCGCGCCACCAGGGCCGCCTCTTCGCGGTCGAGCGCCTTGCCCCGCCGCACCACCGCCTGGCGACCCATCTTGGCGATGTCATCCAAGCGACATTCACGGGCCTGGATGTACTTGGGGCAATTGGCGAAACTCTGCGCGACGGCGAGCGCGAAACCGCCCTCGGTCTCAGCGGTAATCGTGCCGTTGACCCGGTGGCGGCGGCGGCTGTGGAGTTCGATGCCAAGGACCCCCAACTCGGCGCCCTCGATCAGCGCCCATCGAGCGGGTCCCCGCGTGCGGCCCGGGCCCTGATCTCGAGGGTCCGTCCGTCCCGGGCGCTTGCAAAGCCCGGACGCCCGGCCAACAGCGATGCCCACGGCCGCCCCGCATCGTCGAGGGCGGCGAGAACGATAAAGGGAAGCTCGGAGAAGAATTCCCGGTCTTCCTCGGCAAGGTGGTCGCGAATGACCCTGCGACCCAGCCTCTCCATCTTCTCCCGCGCGCCGAGCCGCGACTGAAGCGCCTTCTCGCCGCGGTGAAATGGCGAGCCGCCGTCTGGCATCGTGCGATCCTCCCGGGACTCGTGGTTTGTCCTTCTTACTCGCAGCGAGGCAGCCGAGGCAACGCCTCGGACGGCTTGCTCAACGAACGCCGTCCTGACCCTATGCTAGTCTCGGCGTCCGCCGCCAGTCGGCGCCACGCACGGGGACGGCACTATGCGGGAGCTGCGCATCGGTTTGATCGGGTCGGGCTATATGGGCAAGGCACATGCGCTCGCCTATCGCACCGTGCCCGGCGTTTTTCCGCTTCCGGCATTGCCGTCGCTCGAGTTGCTGGCCGACATCGACGCCGCGAGCGCCGCGCAAGCGGGCGAGGCGCTCGGCTTCGCCCGCACGACCGGTGCGTGGCGCGAGCTGGTGGGCGATGCGCGCGTGGACGTGGTCGACATCACGACCCCCAACGTCTTGCACAAGGAGATGGCCTTCGCCGCCATCGATGCCGGCAAGGCGGTCTATTGCGAAAAACCGCTCGCGCCTACGGCCGCCGACGCCAAGGCCATGGTCGAGCGCGCCGACACCGCCGGGGTCAAGACCATGGTCGGGTTCAATTACCTCAAGAACCCGATCACCGTTCTGGCCAAGGAAATCGTCGAATCGGGCGAGATCGGCGAGGTGCACGCCTTCCGCGGCACCCACCTCGAAGACTACATGCTCGATCCCGACTCTCTGGTCAGCGCGTGGCGCCTCGATCCGCGTTCGGGCGATGGTGTGATCGTCGATCTGGCGAGCCACGTCGTCTCGCTGGCCCGCTTCCTCGTCGGCGATATCGAGGCGGTCTGCGCCGACCGCGACACCGTCGTCACCGAGCGCCGCACCGCCGCCGGCGAGAGCGCCACCCAGACGGTGGAAGTCGCCGATCAGGTGCGGACGTTGCTGCGCTTCGCCGGCGGGGCCAAGGGCACGATCGAGGCGAGCTGGATCGCCACCGGGCGCAAGATGGCCATCGTCTGCGAGATTACCGGGTCGAAGGGGGCGTTGCGCTTCGATTTCGAGCGCCTCAACGAACTCCAGCTCTACACCACCGCCCAGGCCAAGGGCCGCGAGGGTTTCAAGACCATCCTCACCGGACCCGATCACAAGGATTACGCCAACTTCTGCCTCGCGCCCGGCCACCAGCTGGGTTTCAACGACCTCAAGGTCATCGAGGTGCGCGACCTGATCGTCGGCCTGGTCGCCGAGAATGCGCCGCCCTGGCCCGATTTTCACGAGGCGTGGCAGGTCCAACGCGTCATCGACGCCATCGGCGCCTCGGGCCGCGAGCACCGCTGGGTCTCCACCGCCGAGTTCTGAGACCGCCCGCTGGGCTAGCTCTTGCCGTAGACGGGGATCACGGCGCCGCGGGCCGAGCGGTTCTGCGGCGAGGCGAGAAAGGCGATGACGGCGGCGACCTCGGCGACCTTGGGCCAGGCATCGGCATCCGCCGCCGGCATGGCGGCGCGATTCGCGGGCGTGTCCAGGATCGAAGGCGCGACGGCGTTGACCCAGATACCCTCGTCCTTGAGCTCCTCGGCGAGCGCCTGCGTGAGCGCCGCGACGGCCGCCTTCGAGGCGGTATAGGCGATCATGCCCGCGCCCTGCCGCGGCTCCAGGGCGGGCCGCGCCGCGACGTTGACGATGCGCCCGCCCGCGCCCGCCGCACCCCGCATGTTGAGGACGGCGGCACGGCAGCAGAGAAATGAGCTCAGCGCGTTCAGGTCCATCTGCGCGCAAAACTCCGCCCCCCCGGTGTCCGCCAACGGCGCCATCGCGAAGCCGCCGGCGACGTGGATGGAAGCCCATAGGCCGGGCAGCGCGGCATAGAAAGACCCGACCGCGTCCTCATCGGCGAGATCGATTCCGGTGGCTACACTCACCC
>JAKZXM010000156.1:0-10441 GCA_047514975.1 Rhodospirillales bacterium | reverse complement strand
GCGCTCGTTGGCGTCGGTTCGGCGCGCGCGCGAGAAGGAGAGGCAGAAACTTCTGCGCGACGCCGCCGGCGAGGCACAGAGGATCATCCGCGACGTGACGATCCCCGAGACAATCACGGTCCAGGAGCTCGCCAACCGCATGGCCGAACGCGGCGCCGAGGTGATCAAGGCGCTCATGAAGATGGGCGTAATGGCCACCATCAACCAGGACATCGACGGCGACGCGGCCGAGGTGGTCGCCACCGAGTTCGGACACAACGTCAAACGGGTGAGCGAGGCCGACATCGAGATCGGACTGGGTCGCGATGCCGGCGACGAAGGTCCCCGGCAGCCGCGGCCTCCGGTGGTGACGGTCATGGGCCACGTCGATCACGGCAAGACGTCGCTTCTGGACGCGTTGCGCGAGACCGACCAGGTTTCGCTCGAGGCCGGGGGAATCACCCAGCACATCGGCGCCTACCAGGTCACGCTGTCATCGGGCGGCAAGATCACCTTCATCGACACGCCCGGCCACGAGGCCTTTACCGAAATGCGGAGTCGCGGCGCCGGGGTCACCGATATCGTCGTCCTCGTCGTCGCCGCGGATGATGGCGTCATGCCGCAGACGATCGAAGCCGTCCACCACGCCAAGGCGGCGAACGTGCCGGTGATCGTCGCCATCAATAAGATCGACCGTCCCGACGCCGATCCCGGACGCGTCCGCACCGAGCTTCTCCAGCACGACATCGTGGTCGAGGAGGTGGGCGGCGAAACGTTGAACGTGGAGATCTCGGCCAAGGAGCGGACCAACCTCGACAAGCTCGAGGAAGCCATCCTTCTCCAGGCCGAAATTCTCGATCTCAAGGCCAGCGCCGCGGGCGCGACCGACGGCGTGGTCATCGAATCGAAGATGGAACAGGGCCGCGGTTCGATCGCCACCGTCCTGGTGCGCAACGGAACCCTTCGGGTCGGCGACGTCCTGGTCGCCGGGCGGGCGTGGGGCCGCGTACGCGCCCTGATGGACTCCTACGGCGAAAGCGTGGACGAGGCCGGGCCCGCGACGCCGGTCGAAGTCCAAGGGATGAACGACACGGCGGTGGCCGGAGACGAATTCGTCGTCGTCGACAGCGAGGCCCGCGCGCGTCAGGTATCCGAGTTCCGCAAGCGCAAGGAGCGCGACACGCGGGCGGCCGCAAGCGTGCGCGAGACAGTGGATCAGTTGTTCGACAGGATCCAGAATGGCGGTGCCGAGGAGTTGCCGGTCGTCATCAAGGGCGACGCCCACGGCTCCACCGAAGCGATCGAGGGCGCGTTGACGGGCCTCGAGACCGACGAGGTCAAGGTCAACGTGCTGCACGCGGGCGTCGGCGGGATCAACGAATCCGACGTGACGCTTGCGCGCGCGTCGAACGCGCTCGTGATCGGCTTCGGCGTTCGCGCCAACAGCCAGGCGCGCGAGCTCGCGCGCCGCGAAGGCGTCGAGATCCGCTACTACTCGGTGATCTACGAGATCGTCGACGATCTCAAGAAACTCCTCTCCGGCATGCTTGCGCCGGCGTTGAAGGAGCACTCGCTGGGGTCCGCGGAAATCCTCAAGATCTTCAACGTTTCCAAGGTGGGCAAAGTCGCGGGCTGCATGGTCACGGAAGGGACCATCCAGCGCGGCTCGCGGGTGCGTCTGTTGCGCGACCATGTCATCGTGCACGATGGCGAGCTCTCGCAGCTGAAGCGGTTCAAGGACGACGCCCGGGAAGTGCGCGAAGGCAGCGAATGCGGCGTCGCGTTCGAGAAGTTCCAGGACTATCACGAAGGCG
This sequence comes from Rhodospirillales bacterium, assembly GCA_047514975.1. Taxonomy (GTDB): domain Bacteria; phylum Pseudomonadota; class Alphaproteobacteria; order Rhodospirillales; family JASLLV01; genus JASLLV01. The sequence goes on along the minus strand of JAKZXM010000156.1, from coordinate 8,648 downwards.
ACGTGATCGAGTGCTACCGGATCGAGGAAATCGTGCGTCACCTTTGACGGGGGGGCTGGCGGCCGGGGCGCGTGGCCGGGACGACGCGGGCCGGCGCCCGTTACAACGGCGCGAAACCGTCTCCGGGACGGAACGAATCATGAGCAAACGCACGGGCAGACCGCCCAGCCAGCGCCAGTTGCGGGTCGGCGAGGAGATTCGCCACGTGCTCGCGGAATCGATGGAGCGCGGACGGTTGCGCGACCGTACCCTCGATGGGCAATCGATCACCGTCACCGAGGCCCGCATGAGCGCCGATCTTCGCTCAGCCGACGTGTTCGTGATTCCCCTCGGCGGCGGCGAAGGGGCGGCGATTCTCGAGGCTTTGGATAGGGCCCGGCCGTTCCTTCGGCGCGAAATCGCGCGGACCGTACGCCTCAAGTTCGTTCCCGAGATTCGTTTCCATGCCGACCAAACGTTCGAACGGGCACGCCGCATCGAAGAGCTGCTGCACCCCGCCGCCGACGACGTGAAGGACCATGAGTCGTAAACGGCGCGGGAAAGCGATCAACGGCTGGCTCGTCATCGACAAGCCCCTCGGCGCGACGTCCGCGGCCGTGGTCGCCCAGGCGCGGCGCACGACCGCCGCCGCCCGGGTCGGCCATTGCGGGACCCTCGATCCCCTGGCGACGGGCATTCTTCCGCTCGCGTTCGGCGAGGCGACCAAGACGGTTTCCTACGCCATGGAGCGCCCGAAACGCTATCGATTCGTAATTCGATGGGGCGAGGCGCGCACCACCGATGATGCCGAGGGCGCGATGCTCGAGACCAGCGCGCGCCGTCCCACGAGGGACGAGATCGCGAGTGTCCTCGACCAATTCACGGGCGAGGTCGAGCAGGTTCCGCCCATCTACTCGGCCATCAAGGTGGGCGGCCGGCGGGCGTACGATCTGGCGCGCGCCGGCGAGCCGGTCAAGCTCGAGCCGCGGATCGTGCGCATCGATTCGCTCGAGCTGTTGCGCGTCCTCGACGCCGACCACGCCGAATTCGACGTCAGCGCCGGCAAGGGCGCCTACATGCGCGGCTTGGCGCGTGATCTCGCCCGCGCGCTCGGCACCGTCGGTCACCTGGCCGAGCTCAGGCGGACCCGTGTGGGGCCGTTTTCGGAAGAGCACGCGATTTCGCTGGAAAAACTCGCCGCTCTCGGCCATAGTGCGGCGCTCGAGAGCCACTTGCTTCCGATCGAGACCGCGCTGGACGACATCCCGGTGCTGGCCATGACGGAGCAAGAAGCCCGCCACTTACGGCACGGCCGCGCCGTGCCCGTGCTTCCGGTGGCAAGCCGGTCTCCCCTCAAGAACGTCACCAAGGGCGCGGTTGTTTGCGCGATGGCCGAGGGCAAGCTGGTGGCGTTGGCGCGCATCGCGGGCGGCGAAATCCGCCCGGTTCGCGTCCTCAATCTCTGATGGGTGGAGCAGACGATGTCGATTACCGCAGGGCGCAAGCAGGAGCTCGTTGTCGAATTCGCGGTCACGAAGGGCGACACGGGCTCGCCGGAGGTCCAGGTCGCTATCTTGAGCGAACGTATCCGCAACCTGACCGAGCACCTCAAGATCCACGCAAAAGACTTTCACTCGCGCCGGGGCCTTCTGATGATGGTCGGCAAGCGCAGGCGCCTTCTCGATTACCTGCGCAAGACCGAGGTCAGCCGTTGCGACACCGTCGTCCAGCGGCTGGGTCTCCGGCGATAGGGCCACATGGCCGAATTCCGGCGATCGGGTGCGGCGATCGGCACGGCTTTGCCGGGCCCCGCGACGATTTCCCGACCGCCGGCCGGGGGCCGGAACCGAAGCGCGGGCCACAGCGGTCGCACGCGCGCTTCGGGCGCGCTCGGTACGACGCAATAGGGCGCGCGAGGATCGCGCGCAAGCAACTAAGGATAAACACGTAATGTTCAAGGAGTTCAGAAAGGAAATCGAGTGGGGCGGGCGCCCCTTGGTCTTCGAGAGCGGCAAGTTCGCGCGCCAGGCCGACGGGGCCGTCATGGTCACCTACGGCGAAACCAAGGTGCTGTGTACCGCCGTCGCGGAAAAGACGCCGCGGTCGGGACTCGATTTCTTTCCGTTGACCGTCAACTACCAGGAAAAGGCCTTCGCTGCCGGCAAGATTCCCGGCGGTTTTTTCAAAAGGGAAGGTCGGCCCGGCGAAAACGAGACGCTTACGTCTCGGCTGATCGACCGGCCCATCCGTCCGCTTTTCGCCGAGGGTTTCCGCAACGAAACCCATGTGGTGTGCACCGTGGTTTCCCACGACCTCGAGAACAATCCCGACATTGTCGCCATGGTGGGGGCGTCGGCGGCGCTGACGCTCTCGGGGATCCCCTTCCTGGGCCCGATCGGCGGGTGCCGGGTGGGCTATATTGATGGCGAATACGTGCTCAACCCGCAGATCGACGAGATGGCGAAGTCGGATCTCGATCTGCTCGTCGCCGGAACCGCGGAAGGCGTGCTGATGGTGGAATCCGAGGCGAGCGAGCTTTCCGAGGACGTCATGCTGGGCGCCGTCGTGTTCGCACACGAGGCGTGCCAGCCGGTTATCGGCGCCATCATCGAGCTCGCCGAGGCCTGTGCGAAAGAGCCGTGGGAACTACCGACGCTGCCCGCCGGCAGACAGGAAATTATCGACCGCGTGAGCGCGACCTGCGAATCGGATTTGCGGGACGCCTATGGCGATCCCGTCAAGCAATCGCGCACCGACAAGGTGGCGGCGATCAGGGGGCGCGTCGCGGCCGAGTTGGCCGCCGACGGGACCCTGGACGCGGAGCTGGTCGCCGGGGTATTGCCCGGCGTCTTCAAGTCCTTGGAGAAGTCGATCGTGCGCAAGGACATCTTGCGCACGCGGCGGCGCATCGACGGCCGCGACACCTCGACCGTCCGCCCCATCGCCGCCGAGGTGGGCGTCCTGCCCCGCGCGCACGGGAGCGCCCTGTTCACCCGCGGCGAGACCCAGGCGCTGGCGGTCGCGACGCTGGGAACCGGCCAGGACGAGCAGATCATGGACGTTCTCGCCGGCGAGTACCGCGAGCACTTCATGCTCCACTACAATTTTCCGCCGTATGCGACCGGCGAGGCGAAATTCCTGCGCCCGCCGGGACGCCGCGAGATCGGGCACGGCAAGCTGGCGTGGCGTGCGCTGCGCCCGTTGATGCCGTCTAAGGAGGACTTCCCCTACACCATCCGCGTGGTCTCGGAGATCACGGAATCGAACGGTTCGTCCTCGATGGCCACCGTGTGCGGCGCTTCGCTGGCGTTGATGGACGCCGGCGTGCCCATGAAGCACCCGGTTGCCGGAATCGCCATGGGCCTGATCAAAGAGGACGACGGCGTCGCCGTGCTTTCCGACATTCTCGGTGACGAAGACCACCTGGGCGACATGGACTTCAAGGTGGCGGGAACCGAATTGGGGATCACTTCGCTGCAGATGGACATCAAGATCACCTCCATCACCCGCGAGATCATGGAAACGGCGCTCACGCAGGCCCGCGAGGGGCGCCTCTGGATCCTCAGCGAAATGGCGAGCGCGCTGTCGAGCGCGCGCGACGGGATCAGCAAGCACGCGCCGCGCATCACGGTCATCAGGATCGCGCGCGACAAGATCCGCGAGGTGATCGGACCGGGCGGAAAGATGATCCGCGAGATCTGCGAAGTCACGGGCGCGAAGATCGACATCGAAGACGACGGCACGGTCAAGGTGGCCGCGGTCGAAGAGTCGGCGGCGGACGAGGCGATCCGTTTGATCAACAACATCGCGGCCGAACCCGAGGTGGGCAAGATCTACGACGGCAAAGTGGTCAAGATCATGGATTTCGGGGCTTTCGTGAATTACCTCGGCAGCCGCGACGGCCTCGTCCACATCAGCCAGATCGCCCCCCATCGCGTCGCCAAGGTGACCGACGTCATCAACGTCGGCGACGTGGTGAAGGTGAAGCTGATCGGAGTCGACGACCGCGGCAAGGTGAAGCTTTCCATGCGCGCCATCGATCAGGCCACCGGTGAAGAGATCGCCGAGGGTGCGAGGGAGGCCGAGGCCGCGCACTGATTCACCCGCGCGCGGGATTCGGGCGGCGCCCGCCCGGTGCCGCCGAAGGCCGTGCGCGGAAACGCCCACCATGCACCAGCCACTCCGCCTGCCGCGCGTGATCGGGCATCGCGGGGCCGCCGGCCGCGCGCCCGAGAACACCCTGGCGGGCCTTCGTCGCGCCGCCCAGCTCGGTGCCTCGTGGGTCGAGTTCGACGTCCGACTCAGCGCCGACGGCGCGCCGGTTGTCATGCACGATTCGACCCTCAGGCGCACGACCGGGGCCCCGGGCCGGGTATCGACGACGCCGATGGAAACGCTCGCGTCGCTGGACGCGGGCGCGTGGTTCGATCCGCGGTTCGCCGGCGAGTGCGTTCCCAGCCTGGAGGCCGCGTTGGGGTGCGCTCGCGAGCTCGGGCTCGGCGCCAACGTCGAGCTCAAACCGGCGCCGGGGCGCGCGGCCGACCTGGTCGAAAGCGCGTTGCGGGCGATCGCGCCGGCCGTAAGGACTGGACGCGGCCGCGTCCCACCCTCGCCGCTCTTGCTCTCCAGCACGTCGCGCCCGATTCTCGATGCGGCGCGGCGCCTTGCGCCCGAGATTCCCCGCGGCCTCATCGCCGGTCGGGCGCCACGGGATTGGCGTTCCGCCGCTGCGCGGCTAGGGTGCGCGTCGCTACACGTCTCGGCGTCATCGCTCACGCGCGCGCGCGCGCGATTAAAGCGGCCGGTCTCTGGCTCGCGGTGTTCACGGTCAATGACCCGAAGCGCGCGGGCATCTTTTAGGGATGGGGCGTCGATTCGATCTTCAGCGACGTTCCCGACCTTTTGCTCGCGGCCCGGCGTGGGCGTCCGTGAGCGGGCTTAAAGCACTAACCGACCGGATTCGCCTTTTTCGCAATCGATACATATATGGGTTCTTGAAGGGAGAGGCGTCGGGCCGTTCGGGATTTGCAACGGAAGAGCAGCTATTCCCATGAGGATTTGATCGAATGCGCCCACGGACGGCTGTTCGGCTCGGGCAACGCGCGCCTGCCGTTGCCGCCGTTATTGATGATCGACCGGATCGTCCGCATCGCGGAGACGGGCGGCCGTTACGGAAAAGGGGAAATCCTCGCGGAACTGGACATCGAGCCCGACCTTTGGTTTTTTCAATGTCATTTCGAATCGGATCCCGTGATGCCCGGCTGCCTCGGCCTCGACGCGCTCTGGCAGTTGATCGGGTTCTTCCTGGGGTGGATCGGAGCCCCGGGACGGGGCCGGGCGCTCGGCGTCGGCGGAGTGAAGTTCGCGGGTCAGGTGGCGCCCTCGGTGAAGCGCCTCGTGTACCGGATCGACGTGAAACGCGTCATCCGGCGCCAGGTGGCCCTGGCCATCGCCGACGGATCGGTGTCCGCCGACGCACACCCGATTTACGAGGCCAAGGATATGCGGGTCGGTGTGTTCACGGCGCCGGAAGGCGCATTCAGCGGCGATTGACGGAGACGGGGCGGTTATGAATCGCGCGGTCATCACGGGACTTGGAATCGTATCCAGCATCGGAAACAGCGCCGCGGACGTGGTGGGCGCCCTGCGTGCGGGCCGTTCGGGGATCACATTTTCCGAGGAATACCGGGAGATGGGGTTCCGCAGCCAGGTTCACGGGCGCCCCGACATCGACTTAGATGCGGTCGTGGACCGCAAGTTCCGGCGGTTCATGGGCGACGGGGCGGCCTACAACCACGTCGCCATGGGCCAGGCGATCGAGGATTCCGGCCTCGAGCCAAACATGGTCTCAAACGAGCGCACGGGGATGATCATGGGCTCGGGCGGCCCGTCGACGAAGAACCTGATGCAGGCGTTCGACGTGGCGCGCGAGAAGGGGCCGAAGAGGGTGGGTCCGTTCATGGTGCCGCGAACCATGTCGAGCACCAACTCGGCGACGCTGGCGACCGCGTTCGAGATCAAGGGCCTCAGCTACTCGATCAGCTCGGCCTGCGCGACCAGCGCGCATTGCATCGGCAACGCGACCGAGCTCGTGCAATTGGGCAAACAAGACGTGGTCTTCGCGGGTGGCGGCGAGGAGCTTGATTGGACGATGACGGTCCTGTTCGACGCCATGCCGGCGCTGTCGTCCAAGTTCAACGACACCCCCGAGGCGGCCTCGCGCGCGTTCGACGCGGATCGCGACGGCTTCGTCATCGCCGGCGGCGGCGGAGTCGTGGTGGTCGAGGAGCTGGAGCACGCCAAGGCGCGGGGCGCCAAGATCTACGCCGAAATTGCCGGTTACGGAGCCACTTCCGACGGCTACGACATGGTCCAGCCGTCGGGCGAAGGCGCGGTGCGGTGCATGCGGCTGGCGATGCAGGAGCTGGACCAGCCGGTCGACTACATCAACACCCACGGCACGGGAACGCCGATCGGCGATCTGCGCGAACTCGAGGTGCTGGGCGAGGTGTTCCGCGCGCGCAACCGGATTCCCGCGTTCAACTCGACCAAGTCGCTGACCGGCCACGCGTTGGGCGCCGCCGGCGTGCACGAAGCCATTTTCAGCCTTTTGATGATGAAACACGGATTCATTTGCAAATCCGCGAACGTCGGCGAGCTGGCGCCCGAAGCCGAAGACATGCCCATCGTCCTCGAACGCCGCGACAACGTGACCCTCAACTGCGTGCTCTCGAACAGCTTCGGCTTCGGCGGAACCAATGCGACGCTGGCCTTTACCCGCTACGACGGCTGAAGCGGCCCGCCCGATCCCGATTCTCCGGCCCCGGGCGACGTGGCGCCACCGCTAGCCCGGGCAACCACCGGCCCCGCGCTGATGGCCGGGAAACGGGGCCTCGTCATGGGTGTCGCGAACGAGCGCTCCATCGCCTGGGGCATCGCCAGGACCCTCCATCGCTACGGCGCCGAACTCGCCTTCACATACCAGGGCAAGGCGGTCGGAAGGCGGGTGACGCCGCTCGCCCGATCGCTCTCATCGGACATCGTTCTCGATTGCGACGTCGAGGACGAGGCGCGTCTCGAAGCCACCTTCACGGCGCTTGCCGGCAGGTGGGAACGGCTGGACTTCGTCGTCCACGCCCTGGCCTTCGCCGATCGCGAGGCGCTCAAGGGCCGCTACGTCGATACGTCGGCCCACGACTTCGCTCGCTCGCTCGCGGTCTCGTGCTACTCGTTCACGGATATCGCGAGACGGGCCGCGGCGTTGATGGCCGGCGGCAGCTTGCTGACCCTCACCTTCGAGGGCTCGCGGCGCGTGATCCCCGGCTACAATGTCATGGGCGTCGCCAAGGCCGCGCTCGAGGCCAGCGTTCGCTACCTCGCGGTCGATCTTGGGCCCGCCAACGTCCGGGTCAACGCGCTTTCGGCCGGCCCGGTCCGCACGCTTGCCGGGAGCGCGATCGGCGGCGCCCGGCGGATCCTGCGAACGAGCGCGGCCAACGCGCCCTTGCGGCGCAACGTCCGTCTCGACGAAATCGGCGGGGCGGCGCTCTATCTTCTGAGCGATCTGTCGGCGGGTGTTACCGGCGAGGTCCATTTCGTCGACTGTGGCTATGGCATTAGCGGAATGACGGCCCGCCGGCCCGCCGAAAACGATCTTGGGTCTTCAAGAAATTCAATCGAGTAGCATTACATTCGATTCGTTCAAAAGAAGTCTTGTCTCCCGGGCGCACGCGGGTTATTGCATGGGGCGGGTCAGCCAACCATATTGAAACCATGAATCGCGAAAGGCCCTACAGCAAGGTGATCGCAAGGTTGCGCGAGGCGGGATTGCGACCGACGCGCCAACGGCTCGCGCTGGCCAAACTTCTGTTCGAGGACAGCGATCGCCACGTCAGCGCCGAGCTTCTTCACGGCGAAGCCCGAAGGGCGGGGGTTCGCGTATCGCTCGCGACGGTCTACAACACCCTCCATCAGTTCACCGCGGCCGGTCTCATGAACGAGGTCGTCGTCGATTCGACGCGGTCGTATTTCGACACCAACACCGCCGAGCACCACCACTTCTACTTCGTCGAATCGGGACGCCTCGAAGACATCCCCGAGGGTCGGATCGGGCCGATCGAGCTTCCGGAACCGCCCCCGGGGACGACCATCAAGCGGGTCGACGTGGTCATTCGCCTCGACGGCGGAGGTTCCTGATCTTTTCCGTAATCGCAGTGGTTTAAGAAATTTATTAGAATCACTGTAAAACATATTGACGGGCCGTCGCACCGACACCATATTAGCGGTAGGCGCGGCACGCGGGTGCCGCGGGCGCGGGCGTTTCGCGTTCCACCACAGATGAAAAAGGGGAGAAAGATGCCCAGTTTGAAGGGATCGAAAACCGAACAAAGCCTCAAGGACGCGTTCGGCGGCGAATCCATGGCGAACCGCCGCTATCTCTATTTCGCCCAGAAGGCTGACGTCGAGGGCTACAACGACGTCTCGGCCGTGTTCCGCTCCACCGCCGAAGGCGAGACGGGTCACGCCCATGGTCACCTCGAGTTCCTCGAGGAGGTGGGGGATCCCGCGACCGGCCTCGCAATCGGCAAGACCGGCGATAATCTGAAGGCCGCGATCGCCGGCGAGACCCACGAGTACACGGACATGTACCCGGGCATGGCGAAGACCGC
>JAKZXM010000155.1:0-4205 GCA_047514975.1 Rhodospirillales bacterium | reverse complement strand
CTCGTGGGCGAGCATGGCCGCCATGGCCGTCACCGAGCGCGCGGCTCCGATTTGCAGGCGCCGGTGTTCGATGGTCCCGGCGAGATGGCGTTCCTGTATGGCCAGCACGACCGATTGCGGCGCTTCGGCGATCGGCGCGGCGTGCGCGTCCACCGTTCGCCGTCCGGTGCCGGGGCAGTCCAGCACGACGCCGTAGGCCGAGACCGCGGCGGCGCCTTCGCGGGCTTGGCGCGACAGGGCCGACAACGGACCATCGGCGCCGGCAAGATCTTCGAACGCGCGGCCTTCCAAATACGCCGCGCTGCCCTGGAAGAATTGCTCACCCTCGGCGTTGAGGTATGCGACCGCACCGTCGGCCCCGATGACCACGACGACCGACGGGATCGCGTTCAACACCGCGTCCGCGCTTGCGCGTTCGGCCGCGGTAAGCTCGCGAAAGGCCACGGAGATCTTCGCCATCACGCCGCCTCTCGCTCGATCGCCGGGGCGTAAAAAGCGCGCAAAAGCCGGCGCACCGCGCCCGCATCCGCGGTCCGGTTGACGTGGCTTCGGAACTCGGCCGCGCCGGGCAGCCCTTTGCTGTACCATCCCAGGTGCTTACGGGCGATGCGCATGCCGCGATCGGTTCCGTGGTGGATCAGCATGGATTCGAAATGCTCGAGCACGAGCGCGAGCTGGTCCTCGAGCGGCGGCGGTGCGGGCGTGCGGCCCGTCTTCAAGGCCTGGATCACGTGGCCGAGCAGCCACGGCCGGCCGCATGTCGCCCGTCCGATCATCACGCCGTCGGCCCCCGAGGCCTCGAGCATTGCCCGCGCGTCCGCCGGCCCGGACACGTCGCCGTTGCCGATCACCGGGATCCGGACTGCCTGCTTTACCTTGCGAATGAACGACCAGTCGGCGCGGCCCTGGTAGAATTGGCATCGCGTCCGCCCGTGCACCGAGATCATCTTGATCCCGCATGATTCGGCAATACGCGCGAGCTCGGGCGCATTGCGCGATCCGTCGTCCCAGCCCGTGCGCATCTTCAAGGTGACGGGCAAGCTGACCGCGCGGACCGCGGCCTCGAGGATCCTTGCCGCGCGCGCCAAATCGCGCATGAGCGCCGATCCGGCGTGTTGTCCGTTCGTCACCTTTTTCACCGGGCAGCCCATGTTGATGTCGATGATGTCGGCGCCGCGGTCCTCGTTCATCTGGGCGGCTTGGGCGACCATCGCCGGGTCGCAGCCGGCGAGCTGGACCGCGATCGGCCGCTCGGCCGCGCACTTCGACGCCATCTTCATGGTCTTGCGGTTGGCGTGGATCATCGCCGCGCTGGCGATCATTTCCGAGACCACCAGCCCGGCGCCGCAGCGCTTCACCAAGCGGCGAAAGGGCAAATCGGTCACCCCCGACATGGGCGCCAGAATGACCGGATCGTCGAGCTTCACGGGGCCGATTCGGATGGGTTTCATGGATGCCTTCGTACGCGCTGCCCATTTATTAGGCAAGTGGTCTTCGAAATCAATGGGATCGCTCGGCGCGACGGCCCGATTCCCTGCGGCCGCTTTAGCCGATCAACACCTCGGTTACGAACTTCACCCCCGGATAACCAAGGGTGATCAGAAGATAGGCGAGAAGCACCATGCGCGCCGCGCCCCGCCCGCGCACACCGGAGCGGAAATGGGCGATCAGGAGACCACCGATCACGACGAAACCGGAGACGGTCAAGACGGTCTTGTGGTCGAACGCCAGGAACGCGCCGGTCTCGCGGTAAAGGGCCGCCGTGCCGGTCAAGAGCCCGAGCGCCAGCACGATCTCGGCGCCGACGAGCAGCCCGACCACCAGCCGCTCGCAGTCCGCGACCGAAGGCAAGCGCCGGCTCAACGTCGTCGGGCGCTTCGTCTTGAGCGCGCGTTCCTGGAAGAAGGCCGCCAGGGCCGCGATCGCGGCGATGGTCACGAGCGCGTAGGTCACGACCGAGGCGGCGATATGGACCTCGACCCAGGCTCCCGGGGACGCGAGCTCGAAGGCCTCCTGCGGCGCCCGCCGCCAGACCGAGGCGAGAACGGCGAGCGCAACCATGTAGGGCGCGAGCAGCGGCGCCAGGCGCCACGCCTCGCGGTTGATCAGCGCGAGGGCCGCGAACAGGACCATGGTCGCCGCCACCGTGACCCAAAGGGCGGCCGACAACCCGGTCCCCCATCCCGCCGACGTCCGCGACGCCACCCAGGCCAACGGGCCGGCGACGGCGACCGCGAGCACGGCGAAGAAGACGGTGTCGCGCGACGGCTCGCGGCGCCAGCCGACCACGGCGGCGGGCACCAGCGCGATCAAGGCGGCGAGCGCGAGGAACGCGTTAGGGCTCATCACGGATTCCTAGAGCGGATCACGTTTGATTGGAACCGCATCGCGGTTCCAATCAAACGTTCCGATTCGCTCGACCACGATAGTGTAGACCAGATTCGCGCGCCCGCTGGATCGCGACTAAGCGATTCCGACCGACTGCGATCTGGTCTTGGGACGGAATTCCGGCCCCCGGCCATACAAGCGAAGCCGTCAAAGACACGGGGACCGGGCGGCGCCAGCACCATCGCGCCCCCGCGCCATCTTGGCAAGCCCTTCGCCCTTGGCAAGGCAGGGCGCGCGTTCTAGCCTCGTTCGCCGGCGCCGGAGCCCGGCATCCGAGGGAGAACGCGAAGTGGGCGGTTGCCTTGCGCTGGTGGTGGCGGCAGGAAGCGGGGAACGATTCGGCGGCGCGGTGCCGAAGCAGTACCGGATGCTGGCGGGCCAGCCGGTGTTGCGGCGCGCGCTCGCCGCGTTCGTCGGCCACGAAGGCGTCGATGCGGTGCGCGCGGTGATCGGCTCGGATCATCGCGAACTTTACGACGAAGCCACGAACGCCCTTCCCCTCCGTGATCCTGTGGTGGGCGGCGCGACCCGCCAGGAATCCGTTTTGCTGGGGCTCGAAAGCCTGGCCGACGCGGAACCCGATCTCGTTCTGATCCACGACGCGGCTCGCCCGCTGATCGACCGGGCCACGATCACGCGCACGCTCGGTGCGCTCGGGCGCGCGTCGGGCGCGGTGGCGGCGGTGCCCGTCAGCGACACCCTCAAGCGCGCGGACCCCGGGGCGCCGGGCGAAGGCGCGACGATCTCGGCGACGGTCGCGCGAGACGGGCTGTGGCGCGCACAGACCCCGCAAGGCTTCCGGTTCCGCGAGATTCTCGCCGCCCACCGCCGGTTCGCGGGCGCCGAGCTGACCGACGACGCCGCCGTCGCCGAGCGCGCCGGCCTGGCGGTCGCACTCGTTCCCGGCAACGAGGACAACGTCAAGGTGACTACCGAGGACGACCTCGGCCGCGCCGAAAGGATCATCGCCCAGGGCGAGGTCCGAACCGGCTTCGGATTCGACGTCCACCGCTTCGGAGCCGGCGACCGGGTCATGCTGTGCGGCGTCGCGATCCCGTTCAGTCGCGGGCTCGAGGGGCATTCGGACGCCGACGTGGGGCTGCACGCGTTGACCGACGCCTTGCTCGGCGCCGTCGGCGCGGGCGACATCGGCACCCATTTCCCGCCCGCCGATCCGCGCTGGCGGGACGCGGCGTCGGAAGTGTTCCTGCGCCATGCGCGCGTGCGTGTCGCCGGGGCCGGCGGAACCATCACCAACGTCGACTTGACCCTTGTGTGCGAGCGGCCCCGGATCGCGGAATACCGCGACGCCATGGTCGCAAGCGTCGCCGGTATCCTAGGCATCGCACCGGATCGGGTCAGCATCAAGGGCACGACGACCGAAAGGCTTGGTTTCACGGGCCGCGAAGAAGGGATCGCCGCCCAGGCGGTCGCGACCGTGCGCATCGCCCAGTGACCGAAAAGTCCGGAACGCGGCCTCATACTGGCGTATATAAAATATGTTAATACAATAACTTAGCCAGTTTCTTTGAAAATCCAGTCCAAGTAGTCCGCGTTGCCGCCGACGATGGGCAGGGCGACAACGCAGGGGCAATCATCGCTGTGCAACGCCTTGACCCGCTCGACAAGGGCATCGACCAGGTCTTCGCGCGTCTTGAGGACGACAATCGCTTCGGTGTCCTCGAGGACTTCGCCCTGCCAGCGGTAGACCGAGGTCACGCCGCCAAGCACGTTCGCGCATGCCGCGAGTCGGGCCGCGACGAGCTCGCGGCCGATGGCGAGACCTTCGTCGCGCGAGCCGGTCGTGACGTAGATCG
>JAKZXM010000154.1:0-5971 GCA_047514975.1 Rhodospirillales bacterium | reverse complement strand
GTCCCGGCATACTCCCCGGCGCGCGGGAACGAATAACGAATAAGGGAGGCACGGGGCTAATGGCCGGGCGGCTGCAGGACAGGATCGCGATCGTGGCGGGCGCGGGCTCCGTGGGCCCCGGCTGGGGCAACGGCAAGGCGACCGCGGTGCTGTTCGCGCGCGAAGGCGCGTCCGTGTTCGCCGTCGACATCGACGATGCCGCCGCAGATGAGACCCGCGCCATCATCGAAGAGGAAGGAGGCGCCTGCGCCGTTCACCGGGCCGACGTCACCGACGAGGCCGCGGTCGAAGCCATGGTCGCGGCCTGCCTCCAGGCGTGGGGCCGCATCGACATCCTCCACAACAACGTCGGCGGATCGGCGCCCGGCGGTGCGGCGTCCATGACCAAGGAGACGTGGGACCGCCAGATGGACCACAACTTGAACCACGTCTTCCTCGCCTGCCGCCACGTGTTGCCGGTGATGGAGCGCCAGGGCGGCGGCGCCATCGTCAACGTCGCCTCGGTGTCGGGCATCCGGTGGACCGGAAGCTGGCACATCGCCTACGACGCCGCCAAGGCGGCGCTGATCCGCTTCTCCAAGGTGGTGGCGCTGGAGTACGCGAAGAAGGGAATCCGCTGCAACACGGTCATCCCCGGCCAGATGCACACGCCCCTTGTGGAAGCACGGCTCGCGCGCGACCGAACCGACGGCGACGTGGCGGCGCTGATCGCGTCGCGCGACGCCCGCATTCCCATGGGCAAGCAGGGCGACGCCTGGGACGTGGCCCACGCGGCCCTTTATCTCGCCTCGGACGAGGCGAAGTACGTCACCGCCACCGAGATCGTGGTGGACGGGGGGCTTACGGCCAAGTGCGACTGAGGGCGCGCGCGCCTCAACGCGTAGGACGGGAGGTGAAGCCGTGACGCGACTGACCGAGATCGAGACGGGCGCCATGACCGACGAACAGCGGCGCTTCCACCATTGGATGGCGGCGGGCCCGTGGGAGCGGCGCGAAGGGCCGTTCAAGGTGCTTTTGCACTCGCCGGGTCTCGCCGACGCCGTCAATCACGTGAACCAGTTCCTGCGCGGCGAGGGAACGCTCGCGAAGCGGATCCGTGAGCTGGTGATCCTGATCAACGCGCGGCACTGGGAAACCGAGATCGAGTGGCTCTCGCACGAGCCCCTGGCGCGCGACGCGGGCCTCGACGACGCCGTCATCGCCGCCGTGTCGCAAGGGCGCGAGCCCGAATTCCGGGCCGAGGACGAAGCCGCGGTCCATGCCTTCTGCCGCGAGCTTCTCGAGACGCGCTGGGTCGCCGACGCCACCTTCGCCCGGGCCCGGGACGCGGTGGGTGAGGTGGGTCTGATCGAGGTCGTTTGCACCCTTGGCCTTTATGCGACGCTTGCGCTGGTCTTGAACGCGTTCGAGCTGCCGTTGGGAGACGGAATGTCGACGCCGCTTGCCGACCGGCGGGGCCGCGGAGGGCCGCGATGAGCCGCTTGCCACCCATCGAGCGCGCCGCGCTCGACGAGACGACGGCGGCCGTTTTCGACGCGATTGCGTCCGGCCCCCGCGGGCGCGTGAGCCCCCCCTACCAAGCACTGCTGCGCAGCCCGGCGCTTGCCGGGCGGATCCAAAGCCTCGGCGCGTTCCTGCGATTCGAGAGCGCGTTTCCGGACCATTTGCGCGAATTCGCGATCCTGATCACCGCCCGGGCCTGGGAATGCGCGTACGAATGGCACGCGCACCACCCAATCGCCGTAGCCGCGGGATTGCCTGAGGCCATCGCCGGCGCCGTCGCCGCGGGGCGCCGGCCCGACTTCGCCGACGCCGACGCCGATGCCGAACTCGTCTACGACTTCTCGACCGAGCTTCAGGAAACGCGGCGGGTGAGCGACGCGCTTTATGGTCGCGCGCTCGCGCGCTTCGGTGAGGAAGGCGTCGTCGAGCTGACCACGATCAACGGCTACTACGCCATGTTCGCGATGATCCTGAACGCCTTCGAGATCGGCCCGCCCGAAGGCGCCGCCCATCCGTTCGATCAGCACCAAACCACTAGCTGAGCCCCAGCATCACCTGCTCGCGGTAGGCCGGACGCTCGGCGAGGCGCTCGTACCACGCGCGCAACCTCGCATGGTCGGGCCGTTCGATGTCCATGGCGAACCACCGGTACGCGCTGACGCCCAAGGGGATATCGCCGATGGAAAGCGCGTCGCCGGCAACGAAGGCGCTCTCGGCCAGATGGGCGTCCAGCATGGCCCAGTGCCGCGCCGTCTCGCGGCGCGCGCGTTCGATCGCGCCCGCGTCGCGGTCATCGGGGGGCGTGCGCACCATCCCGACGAACAGCGGGACCAGGGGTGCGTTCATCGCCGTGTTGGACCAATCCATCCACTGGTTCGCGATGGCGCGGGCTTTCGCATCCGCTGGGTACAGGGGTGGGCCACCGTGGACCTCGGCCACGTAGCGGATGATCGCGTTCGATTCCCACAGCACGAATGCGCCGTCCTCGAGCACGGGCACCAGGCCGTTCGGGTTCTTGGCCAGGAACCCGGGCGTGTCGTTGCCGCCGAACTTCCCGCCCACGTCGGTGCGCTCGACCGCGAAGCCCGCTTCCGCGCAAGCCCACATGGCGCGCTGCACGTTTCCCGAATCCGTGCGGCCATGGATAATCGCCATCTCGTACCTCCCTGGTTGCCTCGACCCCGCGCCTGCACCTACGCGATCAGATCCACCCGTCCGCCGCGCGCGCCCGTCTCGAGCGCGCGGTAGGCCATTGAAAGCGCGGTCACGCCCAGCGCCGTTCCCATCAACGTAAAGGTCTGATCGACAAGCGCGACCAACAGGTTCGCCGTGAGCGAGGCTTCAAGCCCCAACTCGGCGGCGAGCCCGCCGAGAACGATTTGAACGATGCTGGCCGCGACGCTGGCCGGGAACATCGCGACCACGGCGATGGCGAGCAGGCGCCATCCATTACCCTTGGTCATGGCCCAAGCGTCGCGGACGCGCATGGTCCGATCGAGGGCGGCGGCCGGAAACAGCACGGCGAGGCGCGCATAGAGATAGCTGCTCAGCACCACGGCGGCCAACGCGGCCGGAACGACCGAGATCGGCGCGTCCGGGGAGCTGAGAACACCCAAGACGACCACCACGACGGTGGCCGTTACGATCATCACCAGGACCGTAAGGCCGATGGCGGTGAAGAGAACGCGCGTTTGCCGGGGCCCCCAGCGCAAGGTGTCGCGGACGCTCGGCCGCTCGCCGGCAACCAAGCAGCGCCGGTGCCAAGCGACCGCGAACATTGTCACGAGTGCGGCGGCCGCCACGAGGATCATCACTATCAATGGTATCGCGAAGAGGCTGCCCAAGGTTTCTCCGGGCGTCGCGCCAAGTGTTTCATCGACGCCCGGAACCGCGAGGTAGAGCGCGCTCGAAAACAGTCCGGACAAAATGCCGAGCACCACGATCGCAGGAAAGGCGAGCGCGAGGAATCGCCGCCGATGCCGCCACACGAACGCATACGCCGAGCGCGCGGTCGCGAGAACGGCGAGCTTGATCACCTCAGGAAACCGCCGCCTGCAACACGGGGCGCGGCAGACGCCACATCAGGATCGCGAGAAGCGCCAGATTGGCGACATTGAAGGCGACCCCGACCGCGAACGCGACCTGGTACGAGCCGTACACATCGAAGATGGCGCCGCCGAGATAACCGCCCAACGCCATTCCAATGGTTCCGAAGAGGTAGACCGCGCCGACGCGCCAACCGAGACCATGAACCGGAAAGAGCTCGCGGATGACGATTGTGTAGCTGGGAATGATGCCGCCAAACCCGAGCCCGAACAACGCCGAGACGATGTAGAGCGCGGCGAGCCCGTCGATGACGAGGTACATGGAAAGCGCCACGATCTGGGCGAGGCAACCGTAGAAGAGCGTGCGCATCCCGCCGATCCGGTCCGAAATCAGGCCCCACGCGATCCGGCTGAGGAACGTGGAGCCGAGCAGAACCGCAAGGATCTCGGCGGCGCGGATCGTGGGATGTCCCAGATCGCTCGCGTGCGCGATCACGTGCACGATCGGCATGGCCATGGCGACGCAACAGCCGACGATGGCGAGGCTCAGGATCGCGAGCACGGTTTTGGGCGCGAACCCCAGGATTGAATCGCTTTCGGACACCACCTTCGCGCCCGCATCCGTGCTCGCGACCGCCGGGCGGCGAAAGAGGAACACGGACGTCGGCAACCCGACCGCCAGCGCGACGATGGCGAACGTCCCATAGGCGCCCCGCCAGCCCTCGGTTTCGATGAGATAGCGGAAGACCGGTGGCCAAATCGCACCGGCGAGGCCTTGGCCGCTCGCCACCAAGGCGACCGCCAAGCCGCGGCGACGGTCGAACCATCGCGTGGTGTTGGCCAGAAGCGGGGTGAACAGCGCGGCGTTGCCGAGGAATCCGAACAAGAAGCCGTGGGCGGCCAGGAATTGGAACCGCCCGTCGCTTGCGCCGGCGGCGATGGCCCCCGTCGCCACCGCGATCACGGCCATCGCCGCCGGTGGGCCGGCGCCGATCCGGTCGGAAACCCGGCCCCAGAGAATGCCTCCGATTCCCATGCCGGCCATGATGGCCGCGTAGGCCAAGGACGGGACCGACCGCGGCCAGCCGAACTCGGCCGCGATCGGCTTCAAGGCCACCACGACCAGGTACATGCCGCCCGGACAGACCCCCATCAAGACCATGGACGCGGCGACGACCAGCCAGCCGTACGGCACTTCGGCGCTGCGGCCGGGCGCGTGCGCGGGATTCGCGGGTTCCGTCATGGCGCCGACACTGGCATGGCGCAATTCGCGAGTCTATCTGCGCACGGGTTTCGGCCCCCCCGATCACTTCGTTTGACGAGTCGCACCGCGAAACCTCATGGTGCGGCGCCTCGCGAACACCGAACCCCGCCGACCCATGCGCCATCGGATCCTCGCCCACGCCGCGGCCGCCCCGAAGACGAGACGGGCGGCGCCCTGATGCGCGCCCTTGCCACCCGCATCAAATGGATCGCGGCGACGCCGGGCACGGTCCGCGGCATGGGGTGGATGCTGATTTCCGCCTTCACGGTCGCCATCTTCAACGGCATCGTCCGGCATCTTTCGACCGACGTTCACCCGTTCGAGATCGCGTTTGTCCATTCCGCCTTCGGCGTGCTCTACCTGGCGCCGGTCTACGTCCGGGGCGGTCTCGCGCCGCTCAAAACCCGGCGCTTCGCGATGCACGCGGTGCGAGCGGCCCTCAACGTCACGGCCTCGTTGTTCATGCTCATGGCGCTGAGCATCTCACCGCTGGCGGAGGTGGCGGCGCTCAGCTTCTCGGCGCCCTTGTTCGCGGCCGTGCTCGCGGTCGTGCTTATGGGCGAGCGGATGCGGGCGCGACGCCTCGCCGCCCTCTTGGTGGGCTTCGCCGGCACCTGGCTCGTGTTTCGCCCGGGGCTCGTCGCCGTCGCGCCGGGATCGCTGCTGGTCCTCGCCTTCGCCGTCGCCTGGGGCGGAGCCATGATCGCCATCAAGGCGCTGTCGCGGACCGAATCGAGCCTGACGCAGACCCTCTATCTCGGGCTTTTGAACACGCCGATCGCGGCGCTGGCGGCGATCCCGGTGTGGCAGACGCCGAGCCTCGGCCAGCTCGCCTGGCTCGCCGCGCTCGGCGCGGTCGGCGTCGTGCGCCAGCTTTCGCTCTCCCAGGCGTTCAAGGAGGCGGACGCGACCGCCATCCTGCCGCTGGACTTCACCAAGCTGATCTGGGTCGCGATCATCGGCTACGCCGCGTTCGCCGAAATCCCGACCCCTTGGACCTGGGCCGGCGGCATGGTGATCTTCGCGGCCACCACCTATATCACGGTCCGCGAGGGCCGGCTTTCGCGCGACCGTGCCCGCGAACGCTCCCGCCTCGGGGGCTAACTTCAGGCGCGTTCGAAGACGGCCGCGATCCCTTGACCGATGCCGATGCAGAGAC
>JAKZXM010000153.1:0-7607 GCA_047514975.1 Rhodospirillales bacterium | reverse complement strand
GGCTCCGAGGCCAACGACACCGCGATCAAGATGATCTGGTACTACAACAACGCCCTCGAGCGCCCGCGCAAGAAAAAGATCATCTCGCGCCACATGGCCTACCACGGAATCACCATCGGCGCCGGCAGCCTGACCGGGATTCCCGCCAACCACGCCGCCTTCGATCTGCCGATCCCGAACGTCCTGCACACCATGTGCCCGCACCACTACCGCTACGCAGAGCCTGGCGAATCGGAAGAGAACTTCGCCCAGCGGTGCGCGAACGCGCTGGAGAAGATGATCCTCGACGAAGGGCCTGACACGATCGCCGCCTTCTTCGCCGAACCCCTGATGGGCTCGGGCGGGGTCATCGTGCCGCCGCCCACCTACTACGCGCGCATCCAGGACATCCTCAAGGAACACGACATCCTGTTCGTCGCCGACGAGGTGATCTGTGCCTTCGGGCGCACCGGCAACATGTGGGGGTGCGAGACCTTCGACATCCGCCCCGACATCGTGACCTGCGCCAAGGCCTTGACGTCGGCCTACATGCCCATGTCGGCGGTGATGATCTCGGACCCGATCTACCAGGTGCTGGCTGACCAGAGCGAGCGCTTGGGCGCCTTCGCGCACGGGCACACCTTCGGCGGCCACCCGGTCGCCGCCGCGGTCGCGCTCGAGGCGTTGACCATCTACGAGGAACACGACATCGTCGGCCACGTGCGCGACATCGCGCCCCGCCTGCAAGAAGGGCTCCGGCGCTTCGCCGATCATCCGCTGGTGGGCGAGGTCAGGGGAACAGGCTTGATTGCCGCGGTCGAGCTCGTCAAGGACAAGAAGACCAAGGCGCCGTTCGCGCCCAGCGTCGGAATCGGCAAGCGGCTCATGGAGCGGCTCCACGAGCACGGGCTGATCGCCCGCCTATCCGGCGATTCCATGTGCTTCGCGCCGCCCCTGATCATCACCGAAGCCGAGATCGACGAGCTTCTCGAGCGTTTCGGCCGCGGGCTCGAAGACTTGGAAACGATGGCCCGCAACAACGACTGGGCCGCGGCCTGAAGAAGCGGGCGAAGGCCGTGCCAGCGCGCCTCAATCTGCGAGGCGCACCACGCCGGCCGCCGCCAGCGCGTCGATCCGCTCGTCCGTTAGGCCTGCGTGCGCGCGCAGGATCTCGCGCGTGTCCGCCCCGATCCGCCCGCCCGCCCAACGGATGGCGCCGGGCGTGGCCGACATCCGGGGCACCGGGCCCGCGAGCCGGACCGAGCCCAGCTCCGCGTCCGCGACCTCGGCCAGCATGCCGCGCGCGCGGTAGTGCGCGTCGGCGAAGATGTCGGCCATGGTGAAGACGCGGGACGCGGGAACGTCGGCCTCCTCGATTAGGAGTTTCTCGAGCGCGGCAGCGGTATGGCGTGACGTCCACTCGGCGATGATGGGATCGAGCGCGTCCGGATTCCGGCCCCGCGCCCGGGTCGTCGCGAAGCGCGCGTCTTCGATCAGGTCTTCGCGGCCCATGACGCCGATCAGGCGCTTGAAAAGCGCTTGGGTCGTCGCCGCGATGTGGACGTAGCCGCCGTCGGCGCTCGGATACAGGCTGTTGGGCACCTGGCCGGGAAGGTTCGGCCCGGCGCGCGCAGGGATAAAGCCCAGCTTGTCGAAGGCGGGCACGAACGGCTCCATGAAGCTGAAGGCCGCCTCGAACAGCGCCGCGTCGATCACCTGGCCTTCGCCGGTCCGCTCGCGGTGCGCGATCGCCATCACCGCCCCGAAGGCCCCGTAGAGCCCGGTGATGTAGTCCGTGAGCGGCACCGCGACCCGGGCCGGCGGGCGGTCGGGATCGCCGATGATGTGGCGAAGCCCGCCCACCGCCTCGCCGATGACGCCGTATCCGGGGCGCTGGCTATAGGGCCCGTCCTGGCCGAAGCCCGAGATCCGGACCATGATGATGCCGGGGCGCACGGCGCTAAGATCGGCGTAACCGAGCCCCCATTTCTCGAGCGTGCCGGGGCGGAAATTCTCGACCACCACGTCCGCGCCCTTGGCGATCTCGCGCACGATCTCCTGGCCGTCGGCGGACTTGAGGTCCAGCGCCACCAGCTTCTTGCCGCGAAGGATGCTGGCCGCCCACAGCGAAACCTCGCCCACGTGCTTGCCCATGGCGCGCACCGGATCGCCGTCGAGGGGCTCCACCTTGATCACGTCGGCGCCGAAGTCCGCGAGCAGGCGCCCGCAGAACGGCCCGGCGATGGTGGTCCCCAGCTCGAGCACGCGGGTGCCGGCCAGCGGACCCGGCGCCTTGGGTTCCATGGTCTCCCCCGATCCCGCCCGCGCGCTAGCGCTTTTTCCGTTTAGTCGGCTCCAGCCCGCACCCCCGCCCGGCCGCCCACGGAATGGTATGCTCGGGGCGGCCGGGCGGGGGTGCGGGCCGGTGCAATTCCGCGAAAGTGGATAACGGTATAGTGCGTCACGTCCGAAGCACGCCGCCCGTCTCCTTCGCGACCCGCGCGACAACCTTGGCGGCCACCGCCTCGATCTCGGCGTCGGTCAGCGTCCGGTTCTTGGGTTGCAGCACGACGCCGATGGCGAGCGACTTTTTGCCCGCGCCGAGGCTTTTTCCGGAAAAGACGTCGAACAGCCGCACCTCGGCGATCAGCGAGGCGTCGGCGCCCCTGGCCGCGGCGAGCACGGCGGCGGCGGCGGCGTCCGCATCCACCACGAAGGCGAAATCGCGGGCCACGGGCTGGAACGGCGAAAGCTCCGGCGGGGCCGAGGCCGCCCGCTCGGCGGAGGCGGGAAGCGAATCCAGATACACCTCGAAGCCGGCCGCGGGCCCGCGCGCGTCCATCGCGCTCAGCACCGCGGGATGGATCTCGCCGAAGGTGGCGAGCACCGGCGCCGCCTCGTCGCCGCCGAGCCGGAGCACCCCGGCGCGGCCCGGATGATAGTGGGCGGGCGCACCCGCCTCGATGCCGACGCGGTCTTCGGCAAGGCCGAGCGCCGCGATCAAGGCCAAGGCGTCGGCCTTGGCGTCGAAAGCGTCCACTTCGCGGCTCGCCTCGGCCCACGAGCGCGGGTGCGCGCTGCCCGCGCGAACCCCGGCGGCGACCGTGGCCTGGTCGGCGGGGCCGACGCCCGCGTACTGGGGGCCGACCTCGAACAGCGCGGCATCCGGGAGGCCGCGGTTGGCGTTGCGAACCAAAGCCGCGATCAGGTTGGGCAGGATGGACGGGCGCATGACGTCCAGATCCGCGCTGATCGGGTTGACGAGGCGAAGCGAATCGGGCACCGGCGCGAACATCTCGGCATGTTTCGACGACGTGAACGAAAGGGTTACCGCCTCGATCAGTCCCTGGGCGGCAAGGACGCGGCGGGCGGTGGCATGGCGGGCTTGCTCGGGCAAAAGCGCCGGCTCGGGAAGCGCGCCCTCGCACCTCACCGGCGCCGCCGGCACCCGGTCGTAGCCGAAGACGCGCACCACCTCTTCCACCAGGCACGCCTCGCCGACGATGTCGTTGCGCCACGACGGCACCGTGACCGAGAGCGCGCCGTCGCCGGCGCCGATGCGGAAGCCGAGTGCCGTCAGGATCCGCCTCACCTCCGCCTCGGGCACATTGACGCCGCCCAACGTGGCCACCCGCTCGGGCGCGAATGCGATCTCGGGTCCCGGCTCCGGCTCGGCGCCCGCGATCACCAGCGCCGAGGCCTCGCCGCCGCAGAGCTCGAGCACGAGCCGCGTCGCCAGCTCCATGCCGTCCACCTGGAACGCGGGGTCGATCCCTCTTTCGAAGCGGTAGCGAGCGTCCGAGGTCAAGCTCAGCTTGCGCCCGGTGGCCGCCGTTCGCACGGGATCGAAGAGCGCGGATTCGAGAAAGACGTTCACCGTCGCGTCCGTGCACCCGGTGCGCGCGCCGCCCATGACGCCGCCAAGCGCGTCCGCGCCGTGGTCGTCACAGATCACGGTCATCTCGGAATCCAGCTCGTAGGTCCGGCCGCCTAAGGCCTCGAAGCGCTCGCCGGGTGTCGCCAGGCGCACGCGCAAGTCGCCCGCGAGTTTGTCGGCGTCGAACGCGTGCAGCGGCCGGCCGTAGCCCAGGGTGAGGAAGTTGGTGACGTCGACGAGCGCCGAGATGGGGCGAAGACCGACGCCCGAAAGCTTGTCCTTGAGCCAGTCCGGGCTTTCGCGGTTTGCGAGACCGCGGATGTGGCGGCCGACGAAGTAGGGGCAGGCCGGGCGCTGGGCGGGGTCGAACTCGAGGCGCACGCCGATCGGGCTCTCGTATGCCCCCGGCACCGCCTCGATTACGAGCGGCCTCAGGGTCCCGAGGCCGGCCGCGGCCAAGTCGCGCGCGATGCCCCTGACGCCCAGGCAGTCGCCGCGGTTCGGCGTGATCTCGAGATCGAAGACGGGATCGTCGAGGCCCATGATGCCGACCACCGGCGCGCCGACGGGGGCGTCCGCGGGCAGCTCGACGATGCCGTCATGTTCCTCGCCGAGGCCCATCTCGCGCTCCGACAGAAGCATGCCGGCGCTTTCGACGCCGCGGATCTTGGCCCGCTTGAGCTTAGATCCGAGCCCCGGAATGTAGCAGCCCGGCGCCGCGAAGACGCCCTTGAGGCCGGCGCGCGCGTTCGGCGCCCCGCAGACCACCTCGGCCTCGCCGTCCTTGGTCTCGAGGCGGCACAATTTGAGGCGATCGGCGTTCGGGTGCTTGCGCGCCTCGATCACGCGGGCGACCGTGAATTCCTCGAGCCCCCGGGCGCGGGTCGCGACCGAATCCACCTCGAGGCCGAGCATTGTCAGCCGGGCCGCGATCTCGTCCGCCCCGGCCTCGGTCTCCAGGTGGTCTGCGAGCCACGACAGGGTGAACTTCATCGATGCAGCCCACCCACCAGGCTGGGAACGTCGAGGGCGGCGAAGCCGAAGTGCTTGAGCCAGCGGAGATCGGATTCGAAGAAGGTGCGCAAGTCCGCGATCCCGTACTTCAGCATCGCGATGCGCTCGAGGCCCATACCGAACGCGAATCCCTGGAAACGCGTGGGATCGACGCCGCAGTTCTCGAGCACCTTCGGGTTGACCATGCCGCACCCCAGGATCTCGAGCCAGTCGCCGCCGTGGCCGATCTTCAGCTCGCCCGCCTCGCGGCTGCATCCGATGTCGACCTCGGCCGACGGCTCGGTGAAGGGGAAGTAACTGGGGCGGAAGCGGACCGGCAGATCCTCGATCCCGAAGTAGGCGCGGCAGAACTCGATCAGGCAGCCCTTGAGATGGCCGAAGTGCGTGCTCTCGTCCAACAGCAGGCCCTCGAGTTGATGGAACATGGGCGAGTGCGTGGCGTCCGAATCGCAGCGGTAGGTGCGCCCGGGAACGATGATGCGCAAAGGCGGCGCGCGCTCCTGCATGGTGCGGATCTGGACCGGCGAGGTATGGGTCCTGAGCACGAGGCGGTGTCCGTCCTTGGCGCCGGGCAGATAGAAGGTGTCCATCTCCTGGCGCGCAGGATGCTCGGGCGGAATATTCAGCGCGGTGAAGTTGTACCAGTCGTCCTCGATATCCGGTCCCTCGGCCACCTGGAAGCCCATCTCGCCGAAGATCGCGACCACCTCGTCGACGGTCTGGCTGATGGGGTGGATGCGCCCGCGGGGACCGGGACGGACCGGAAGCGTCACGTCGACGCGTTCCCCGGCCAGCCGCGTATCGAGCTCGGCGCGGCCGAGTGCGTGCTTGCGCGTCGCGATCGCGGCGGCGACTTCGCCTTGAAGCGCGTTCAAGGCCTGGCCCGCACGGCGGCGCTCGTCCGCGGCCAGCGCGCCGAGACCCTTCATCAGCGTGGTGATACGCCCTTTTCGCCCGAGCGCCGAGATCCGGGCACCCTCGAGCGCATCGAGGTCGGGCGCCTGGCGCACCGCCGCGAGAATTTCATCGCGCAATCCCTCGAGGTTCTCCATCGGGCTAGATCCAAATGCAAAAAGGGAGCGGGCCCGAGGCCGGCTCCCCTATCCATACCAAAACGTCTTCCGGGTTCAAGCAGGATTGCCGAGGGCGGCCGCGGCGCGTTCCACCAAGCTGCGAAACGATTCCGGCTCGCGGACCGCGAGATCGGAGAGCACCTTGCGGTCGATCTCGATCCCGGCGTCCTTCAGGCCCTTGATCAATCGCGCGTACGTCAGCCCGTGGGCCCGCGCGCCCGCGTTGATTCGCTGGATCCACAGCCGCCGGAAGTCGCGCTTGCGCGTCCGCCGGTCGCGGTAGGCGTACTGGAGCGCCTTCTCGACCCGCCCCAAGGCCAGGCGGTAATTGTTCTTGGACCGGCCGCGAAAGCCCTTGGCCAAGGCCAGCACCTTGCGGTGCCGGGCGCGGCGGGCGGCGCTGCGTGTCACTCGTGCCATCGCGACGACCCGTTCAACCGTTGGGCATGTAGGACCGGACGATCCGGGAATCGGCGGCCGACAGCAGCTTGGTGCCGCGCGCCTTGCGCTTCATTTTCTGGGACCGCCGGGTCAGCATGTGGTTGAGGCGCGCCGAGTTCGCCCGCACCTTGCCGGTGGCGGTCAGCCGGAAGCGCTTCTTGGCGCTGGCTTTGGTCTTGATCTTCGGCATGCCGGATTTCCGTCTCGGGCGCCTCGGCGAAGGCGAGGGTTATACTGGGGCGCAGACCCGAATGCAAGACGGACCGGGGCGGGTAGTGCGTCATTTTGAAAGTTTGCGACTTAAATTCTGTTCCAATTCGGCCTGTAGAGCGCCCGTAAACGGCCCTCCTCAGCGACGAGAACCGCGTCATCCGGCTGGCGCCATCCGAAGATTTCAACCCTGTTCTCCATCGACAGGGTTTCGATGATTAACCGCCTGAGTCGATCAGATCGAGAGTTCTTGATATGGGCATAGTCGCTCAGGCGGTTCCGTAGCACTCATTTGGTCAGGCCAATATATTTAACTTCACCGTTGACTACGAAGGCATAGAGCCAGCCGCCGTGATCGGCCCATGCAAAAAATAGGGGCCGATTTTACCCCCCTTCATTACCCATTTCGTAATGGGTTCAAATCCATACCCGATTAATTCATCCAATACTGTCATGCCGCGCGCTTCTTGTAAGGCCCGCGCGCCTCGGCCATGGAACGGTCCGAGCCACGAACCCCGCCGAGTGGGGGCGGCGAAAGCCATGGTAGCGGCGTAATCGGCGTGTCAATGGTTCGAGTCCTTCACGGCCCACCATTCCGGGACGAAACTTGGCACTTGCCGAGGTCGTCTAAGGTTCCTCGTTCAAGATCCCTCTAACGATCTTGCGAGCCGAATCTCTGGCCTCTTCCAACTTCGGTTTGGCTTTGATCCAACCCTCCTTGGCTCTCGGCACAATCTCGTGCTTCACCGTGCGGACAGCCTTGGCCCGTAATTCAGGGTCCTGCGCAATCCGGTGCACGGCAAAACGAGCGAGAGTTCTAAAGATACGTATCATTGCACCAACGTATCACGAACAAGGCTTCCTTGCCCACGTGGGTTTGCAATAGCGGACGACCAAGAGCCAGTGCCCATCTTTGTACGTTCCGGCCCACCAACGGCCTCTTCACGGGTCTCGAACGTGTCCCTCGTGATGACCTTCGCTCGTGGTGTTGGTCACTGTCCTTCACGAATTAC
>JAKZXM010000152.1:0-8454 GCA_047514975.1 Rhodospirillales bacterium | reverse complement strand
CGCCCAGTTCTTTTTTCTTTCGCCAAGGCAGCTCGTCTGCGCCGCCTGCCGTTTCGAAATCCGCGTCCGCGGGCGCCGCCGCCACCGCGACGCCATCGGCCTTCTCATCGACGAAGAACGCGAGCGCGTGATCGCCGATGTCCTTGCCCGTCGCTTCGTCGACGACCACGTTGACCAGCGCCACGACCGCCCCGATCGCGCCTCCGAACAAGGCGCTGCCAAGCACCCTCGGCGCCGCGTCCAGCTCGTCGCCGGTCACGTGACGGTAAATGGACGAGACGATCGGGATGTGCTGATGCGGGTTGATGATGTCGACGAGATCGAAAAAGCTGAATCCGTCCTTTCCGAAAAGGGCGAACGAGGCGTCGGCGGGCGCGCTCGTGCCGTTCTCGGCGACGCCGGCGCGCCATTCCCCGGCTTGGCCGGGTTGACGCTCGAGGCCAAGGTTGCCACCTCTCGCGGGGTGATCGGCTCGGGCGCGCTCATTTAGCGGTATCTTTTCCCGTTTCGGTGTCGCGTCGACACCCTTTCGCCGGTTCCACGCAATCGCCGTGCCATGGAAACGCCCCCCGAAACCAAGGGATTGCGGCCGCGAATGCGGGGTGCGGGACGAATGGCGGGGCAAATCGTGCCGGGCCTGGAGCGCCGGGGTCCAACCGATGGACCACAGGGCCCGCCATATCCTATAGTAGTTCCAGATATGGGTTTGGGGTGCGGTCGCGGGCCGCGCCCACGGTGCGAGCGGAATTTCGCCCATGACCAACGGCAAGCGGCTCCTGATCGTCGACGACGACGACGCTTTGCGCGAAATGCTGAACGAGCAGCTCCAGCTGCACGAGGAATTCGTCTCTTTCGAGGCCGAAAGCGGGGCCAAGGCCCTCGAAATGGTGAAGGCGGATTACTACGACATCATCCTCCTCGACGTCGGCCTTCCGGACATGGACGGGCGCGAGGTATGCCGCCTGATGCGCCGGAACGGCGTGCGTTCGCCGATCATCATGCTGACGGGCGCCGACACCGACTCCGACGCGATCCTGGGCCTAGACTCGGGCGCCAACGATTATGTCACGAAACCCTTCCGGCTCGGCGTGCTGCTGGCACGGCTGCGTGCCCACATCCGCCAGCACGAACGCAGCGACGACGCGTTGTTCACGATCGGCCCCTATACATTCCAGCCGAGCGCCAGGCAGCTTTACGACAACGAAAACAACAAGAAGATCCGCCTCACCGACAAGGAGGTGGCGATCATCAAGTATCTGTTCCGCGCCAGCGACCGCGTGGTCGGGCGCGACGTGCTCCTAGACGAGGTGTGGGGCTACAACGCGGCCGTGACCACCCATACCCTGGAAACCCACGTCTACCGTCTGCGCCAGAAGATCGAGCGCGACCCCGCCAACGCCCGCATTTTGGTGACGGAACCCGGCGGCTACCGGCTGATTCCCTGAAGCGGCACGGGCCCCGATCGCCGATGCGATGGCCGATAGGGGGGCCGATCCCGGCGCCATGCGGCTTCCCTCGGTCGAGCGTTTTCGGGCCGCCTCGTAGCCGCAACGTCAGTCGAGATCTCTGGCGAAGTAGGGATCGTCGAATTCGAAGAGCTCGGGATCGAGATCCAATCCAAACCGCGCACCGAGAAGCGAAATGGTGGTCGTCACCCCCTGGGCGTCGTTGACGACCCACTTCCTGAGCTCGAGCGGGCGGTCGCTGAATACCAGGGTGATGGACCCCTCACCGGCGTCGTCGGTGTTGACCAGCGTCACCGCGATGACGCCGGGTCCGCGCTCGAAGCCCACGATCGTCACGCCCCCCGATAGCTGGACCGACTCGGCCAGCAGGATGCTGGCGGGCGTCGAATCGAGGCCGAGGTAGCTTATCTGTTCCAGTTTGCGGTCGTGATAGACGAGCGCTCGACCCGTGGCGACGATCTCGATGGGATCGGGCGGATCGTAGTCGATCCTCATCCGGCCGGGCCGCCACAGATAGATGTCGCCTTCCGAGTACCTGCCTTGCGACGTGGTCTGCAGGAAGCGCGCCTGCATGGTCCGGATGCTCGAAAGATAGGCCTCGATCCGCTCCACGTCCGCATTCTCGGAATCGTCGAGAGCGGCCGGCGCGGGCGGAGCCGCGAGCGCGGGTCGCGGCGCCCCGGCGATGGACCAGGCCACCGCCGCCGCGAGCAAAAGAACCGGCGCCCGCGCGCGCCCGAGGCTGGCGACCATCGGCGTCTCCTTCCCGGTTTCGTCTCCGGATTGCCTTTGTAGAGCGGATCGCGGTTGACTGGAACCGCGGAGCGGTTCCGATCAGGCGCGCCGATCCGCTCGATTTCAATAAAATAGACTGGATTCACGTGGTCGGCGGATCGCCGGTGGCGGTTCCGTGCGACCGCGATCTGGTCTAATGCCCGCCGCCGGGGCCGATCAGGACCTCGCGGCGGCCGACCCGGTCGGCGGGGGTGATCACGCCGTCGGTCTCCATGCGCTCGACGATGCGGGCCGCGCGGTTGTAGCCGATCTGAAGGTGACGCTGCACGAAGCTGGTGGACGCCTTGCGCTCGCGCGCCACCAGGGCCACGGCCTCGTCGTAAAGGGCGTCGCCGCCGCCGCCGTCCCCGGCCGCTGGCCCGAAGCTGGTCTCGGCGTCGTCCTCGGTCACCGAGTCGACGTAATCGAGCGGACCGAAGGTCTTGAGGAAATTGACCACGTTCTCGACCTCCTCGTCCGAGACGAAAGGACCATGGACCCGGGTGATGCGCCCGCCGCCCGCCATGTAGAGCATGTCGCCTTGGCCCAGGAGCTGTTCGGCGCCCTGCTCACCGAGAATGGTCCGGCTGTCTATCTTCGACGACACCTGGAAGCTGACGCGGGTCGCGAAGTTGGCCTTGATGGTTCCGGTGATCACGTCGACCGAGGGGCGCTGGGTCGCCATGATCAGATGAATGCCGGCGGCCCGCGCCATCTGCGACAGCCGCTGCACGGTCGCCTCGATCTCCTTGCCGGCGACCAGCATCAAGTCCGCCATCTCGTCGACCACGACCACGATCAGGGGCAGGGGCTCCATGCTCAGCGGTTGGTCCTCGTACGCCGGCGCACCCTCGTCGTCGAAGCCCGTCTGGACGCGGCGTGTCAGCGTCTCTCCCTTTCTTTTGGCGGTCGCGATCCGATCGTTGTAGCCGGCGATGCTGCGAACGCCGAGTTGCGACATGGTCCGATAGCGCTCCTCCATCTCGCGCACCGTCCATCTCAGCGCCACGACCGCCTTCGCGGGCTCGGTCACCACCGGGCACAACAGATGCGGGATGCCTTCGTACACCGACAGTTCGAGCATCTTGGGGTCGATCATGATGAAGCGACACTGCTCGGGCCGGAGTTGATAGAGGAGCGCCAGCACCATGGTGTTGACGGCCACCGATTTGCCAGACCCCGTGGTTCCGGCGATCAGCAAGTGCGGCATGCGGGCGAGATCGACGATCACCGGCGCGCCGCCGATGTCCTTGCCGAGCGCGAGATTCAGGTTGCCGCTGGACTGCTCGAAGGCGGCCGCGGCAAGCAACTCGCGCAGGCGCACGGTCTCGCGGCGTGGGTTGGGAAGCTCGAGCCCAATCACGTTGCGCCCCGGAATGACCGCGATGCGCACCGACACCGCGCTCATGGAACGCGCGATGTCGTCGGCGAGTCCGATGACGCGCGAGGTCTTGGTGCCTGGCGCCGGCTCCAATTCGTACAGCGTGACCACGGGTCCCGGGCGCACCTTGACCACGTCGCCGCGGACGCCGAAGTCGTCCAGCACCGATTCGAGAAGGCGCGCGTTCTGTTCGAGCGCGTCCTGGCTCACGGCGCCGGCCCGTTGGCTTCGATCGGCATCCTCGAGCAGATCGAGGGGCGGCAGGCGATAGCGATCGGCGGGTTCGAGGTCGAACGAGCCCTGGCGGGCAGCCTCGGCCTTCTTTCCGGGCTTCAAGCGGGATTCGCGCGCCGCCACGCGCACCGTGCGCTTCGCGCCTGCTGACGGCGACGACCACTCCTCGCCCCCGACCGAGCCCGCGAGCGCCGGCTCGAAACGCCGCCCTTGGCCCCCGCGGCGGTTCCGCGTCAACCGGCCCAGCCGCGCCCTGCCGTCGAGCAGGCGGCGGGCGGCGGCGATCACGGCCGCGCCCGAGCGCAGCAACGCGAAGGTCACGTTCATCGCCGACGTCGCCGCGACCAGGCCCGCCGCCGAAACCAGGGCGGCCAACAAAATCGGATTCACGGTTATCCCGGTCCGCCCGGCAAGCGCGGCAAGGCCATCGAATGCCAGCGCGCCCACCGCGCCACCCAGCCCGGTGTGAAGGGGCCAGCGTTCCGGCGTCGTGAGCACGCTCGCTCCGGCCGCGAGCAAGCTCACCGCCGCCATCAACAGAATCAGCCGGAGCCACGGTCTCGGGTTCGCCCGTTTGCGCAACAATCGCCATCCCCAGGCGGCGAGCGCGAGCACCGGTAGAACGCTCGCGATACCGTATCCCTGGACCAACACGTCGGCGAGGAGCGAGCCGTACGGCCCGAGCGCGTTTCGGGCGCCGGCCGGGGCCGCCGTATTGAGGGAGATGTCGCCCGGGGCGTAGGTGACGATCGCCATCGCGACCAGGCCCGCACCGGCGATCAGCGCGAGCCCTGCCGCCTCCGAAAGCCTGCGGCCGAAAAAGGCGGCGGTGCCAACGGGAAGAATCCGCGAGCCGGCGGCGGCGGTGGTCGAATGGGCCATACGGCCCGTTTACGCAACGAACGTTTACAACACCTTAATGATGCGCCCGAGCGCCCCCGTCACGGTGTCGATATCGTGGACCAGCGCGATCCGGATGAAGGGCGCGCCCGGGTTGCGCCCGCACCCGTCCTCGCGCGCGAGATAGGCGCCGGGCAGCACCCGGATCGCGTCTTCGCGCCAAAGCCGCCTCGCCGTCTCCTCGCCGTCGCCGACGTGGAGCCAGAGGAAAAATCCGCCGTCGGGGCGCCGGAAGCCGGGGTATTGGGCGAATATCTCCTCGGCGGCGTCGAACTTCGCCCGATACAGCGTGCGGTTCTCCTCGACGTGGGTCTCGTCCAGCCAGAGCGCCGCCGAAGCCGCGAGGGCGGGCAAGGAGACGCCGGCCGAGGCATAGCTGCGGAGTCGCGTGAAGGCGTCGATGAGAACCGGATCGCCGGCGACGAAACCCGAGCGCAGGCCGGGCACGCTCGAGCGCTTCGAAAGCGAGTGGAAGACGAGCACGTTACGCGCACTCCCTTCGAGCGACCGGCACGCTTGAAGCGTTCCAGCCGGCGGCTCGCGGGTGTAGATCTCGGCGTAGCATTCGTCCACGGCGAGGACGAAGTCGAACGTCTGGGCGAGCCGCGCCGCCTTCTCGAGGTAGCCCAAATCGGCGACCGCGCCCTGGGGGTTCGACGGCGTGCACAGATACATGAGCGCGGTCCGCGATAGGGTCTCTTCCTCAATCGCGTCGAGATCGGGCAGGAACCCGTGCTCCGCGGTCGCGGGCAGAAGAACGGTCTCGGCGCCGGCGATGACCGCGGCGCCGAGGTAGACCTGATAGAAGGGGTTGGGGATCAGGACCACCGGGCGCCGGCCGTTCTTTTCCTCGGGCACCGCCGTTTGCGCCACCATGAACAGCGCCTCGCGCGAGCCGGCGATGGGCAGAACCTGGCGATCGGCGTCGAACGTCCCCTCGCCGAGGCCGTACCGGCGGGCGAGCCACGCCCCCACCGCGGCGCGGAACTCGGCCGTGCCGTCGACCGGCGGATAGCGTCCCCAAAGCTGCGCGTTGTCGGCGAGCACGCGGGCGACGAGCGCCGGCGGCGCGTGCTGCGGCTCGCCCAAATGGAGCGCGAGCGCTTCGATGTCCGCGGGCGGCGTCAGGGGCCCGAGAAGGTCCCGCAAGCGCTGGAACGGATAGTCCGAAAGCCGGTGGAGCCGGTCGTTGAGCATCGAGGGACCGCGTCGAGGCGAGGGCGCCCGGCAGTCTAGGGCGGATCGCGCCGGATCGAAACCGCCATGCGGTCGCGATCAGGCGCGTGAATCTGGCGCGGTTCGCACTGAGACCAGATCGCGGTCGGTCGGAATCGCCTTTGGCGATCCAGCGGGCGCGTGAATCTGGTCTACACTATCGACGTCGAGCGGATTCACGCATTTGATTGGAGCCGCATTGCGGTTCCAATCAAACGCGATCCGCTCTGAGGCGGCGGGAATCGAGGCTGGACTTCGCGCCCCATTCGGGGAACATGCGCGCCGTGAAGGCGAAATCCACTTCCGGGCGCGCGCCGGCGCGCGCGATCGATGCCGATGTCCTGGTGGTTGGCGGCGGCATCGTCGGCTGCACGGTGGCCTGCGCCCTCGGTCAAGCCGGATTCAGCGTCGTTCTCGCCGACCGCGAGCGCTGGGAACGGTTCACCGACCCGCGGTTCGACGGACGCGTCTTCTCCATCGCGCTTGCCTCGCGGCGTCTGTTCGAAGGCCTGGGGGTGTGGCGCCATGCAAGCCGCGAAGCGGCCGCCATTCTCGAGATCAGGGTGTCCGAGCGGGGATCACGGAATTATCTGCACAACGACCACCGCGAAGTGGGTCCCGAGCCCTTCGGCCACATGGTCGAGGCCCGGGCGCTGCGCCGCGCGCTCGCGTCCCGGCTGGCCGAGCTCGGCGGCGTCCGTCTTTTGGCGCCGATGACCGTCGAGGGGCTGAGGGTGACGGACACGGGCGTCGAGGCGCTTCTCGCCGACGGTCGTCGCGTGCGCGCCGCGCTCTCGGTGGCGTCTGACGGCCGCGCCTCGCGGACGCGCGCGGGCGCCGGTATCCGCGTGACCGGCTGGGATTACCCGCAAACGGCCATCATCTGTACCATCGCGCACGAGCATCCGCACGGGAACGTGGCGCACGAGCACTTCCTTCCCGCCGGGCCGTTCGCGATCCTTCCGCTGAACGGCAGGCGTTCGGCCATCGTTTGGACGGAGCGCCGGGAGCTGGCGCCGGCGATCATGGCCCTGGATGCGGACGCGTTCCGCGACGAGCTCGCGGACCGTGTCGGCACGTTCCTGGGCCGTATCGAGCCGGTGGGACCGCGATGGGCTCATGCGCTTTCCGTGCAATATGCCGAGACCGCGATCGCGCCTCGCATCGCACTTGTCGGCGACGCGCTCCATGCCATGCACCCGATCGCCGGCCAGGGCTTGAACATGGGGCTTCGCGACGCCGCCGCGCTCGCCGACGTGCTCGTCGAAGCCCGTGGTCTCGGCCTCGATATCGGGTTTTCGACGGTGCTCGAGCGCTACGCGCGCTGGCGCCGTTTCGACAACACCGTGATGCTGGCGGCGACCGACGGCCTCAATCGACTGTTCTCGAACGACATCCGGCCGTTGAAGCAGCTTCGGGACGCGGGCCTCGCGGCGGTCGGCCGCGTGCCCGTGCTGAAGCGGGCCTTCATGCGCAACGCCATGGGCATCGTCGGCGATCTGCCGCGCCTGATGCGTTAGGGCGCGGCGCGGCGGCGGCCCCCCGGCTCACGGGTCGCGGCTGAGGCCCTTGTCCTCGAGCGCCCGCAAATAAGCGCTCCAAATCCCGTCGCGGTCCGCGCCCAGCCGATAGAGGGTGTCCCAAGAATAGATCCCGGTATCGTGGAGATCGTCGAAGGCGATGCGAACCGCGTAATGACCCACGGGCTCGACCGAGACGATGCCGACGTGACGGCGTCCGGCGACGATGGTCTTGTCGTCCCCGCCGTGGCCCTGAACCTCGGCGGACGGGCTTTCCACGCGCAAGAGCTCGGCCGGAAGCCGGAAGCTGCGGCCGTCGTCGAAGTCGACCTCGAGGATCCGCTCGTCGCGCTTCAGTCGGATCTCGGTGGGCTTCGCCTTCGATCCCAACGCCTCGCCGGCGCTCATTCGCCCTTCGCTTTCGGCCCGTCCGCCTCCAGCGGACGGGCCTCGTCAACCAGCATGATGGGAATGCCGTCGCGGATCGGGTAGGCGAGGTCCGCCTGTTCGCTGATCAGCTCCTGGGCCTCGGCGTCGTACTTGAGCGGCCCCTTGGTGAGGGGGCAGACGAGAATCTCGAGCAGCTTGGGATCGACCTTGCGAACGCTCATGTCCATTCCTCCGCGTCGCGCCGCGCGCGCCGCCTCGTTCAGTGTCGCGCGTTGCCCGCCGAATGCCCGGCCTCGCCGAGCGCCATTTCCATCAGGCCGACGAGCAGGGAGGCCCGATCCGCCAGGGTTTCAGCCTCCAACAGGGCCTGCTTCTCGTCGACGCCGAGGGGGCAGAGCATGGCCAATGCCGTGACCAGGGGTTCGTCTTCCGCCGCCTCGATCGCCTGCCGGTCGGCCTCGATGCTCTTGGCGGCAAAGTAGGCGTCGACCGCCGCGATCAGGCGTCCTCGATCGGCGAGCCGGGTGGTATCCGTCTCGAGGTCCGCCGCGAAAGAATGGTAGTCCGGAAGAAC
>JAKZXM010000151.1:0-8054 GCA_047514975.1 Rhodospirillales bacterium | reverse complement strand
GATTCTCGCCAACCACGGGGCCAACGCCCGCCAGGAGGTGCCCCATTTTCACGTTCACATTTTCGGCCAAGCGGACTTGGGCCCGATGCTCGCGCATCCGCCGGCTTAAGCATTTCCGGCTTAAGCATTTGTTGAGGCCGCCGCGCTAGACTCATGGCCCTGTGATCGCCGTCATTTCGCGGCCGCCCGCAACGGATCAGAATCATACGCGTTTGGCCCCCCCCGGACACGGGCGCGGTTGAAAATGCCCGGAGCAATTTCGATATACGAATCGTTATGAGCACACCGACCGCGAGCTCGTCCACCGCCAGGTTTCTAGGGCCGAACGGCCAATTCGACGTCGTTCTCGAGGCCGCCGGACAGACCGTGGTGGTGCCGGGCGGGCACATGCTGCTGGTGGCGGACTTCGTGCGCCAGGGCCCCGACCTGGTTCTCGTCGGACCGAACGGCGAGACCGTTCTCGTTCGCGGCTATTTCGCGGCCCCGGAACCGCCCGCGCTGGCAACCGAAGGCGGCGCGCGCATCTCCCCCGATCTCGCGGCGAAGCTGGCCGGGCCGATCGCGCCGGGCGAGCTCGCGCAGGCCGGCCCGGGCCTCGATTCGCTCCCCATCGGCCAGGTGCGGGTCGTCGCCGGCGACGTGATCTTGACCCGGAGCGACGGATCGCAAGTGCGGGCCGAGAACGGGACACCGGTGTTCCAGGGCGACGTTGTCGAGACCGAGGCCGACGGCTCGATCTGGATCGTGTTCTCCGACGACACGTTGTTTTCCTTGGGCGAGAGCGGCCGCATGGTCTTGGACGAGCTCGTCTACGACCCCGACACCCAGACCGGCGAGGCGGTTTTTACCGTCGTCCAAGGCGTCTTCACCTTCGTCAGCGGCCAGATCGCCAAGACCGGCGTGGATTCCATGACGATCCAGACGCCGGTCGCCAACATCGGCATCCGCGGGACCAAGGTCGCGGGCCGCGCCGCCGCCGAGGGCGAGACCAGCACCATCACGCTGCTCGCCGACGACGACGGCTCCGTCGGCGAGATCGTGGTGGCGAACTCCGCCGGCGTGCAGGTGCTGAGCGCCGTCGGCCAGACGACCACGGTCACCAGCTTCTTCCAGCCGCCGCCGCCGCCGGTCACGCTCTCGCCCGATCAGATCGAGGAGCAGTTCGGCGCGGTCCTGCAGACGCTTTCGTCTTCGCGCGCCGCCGCCGAGCGGGGCGGCGACGATGCGCAAGAGGGCGCAGATGGCGAAGCAGGGGCCGCGGACGCGAGCCCGGACGGCGAGGACGAGGGCGGACCCGCCGAGGAGGGCTCTGCGCCCGCCGAGGACGGCGAGGGCGAACTCGGCGAAGCGCCGCTTGAAGAAGGCGAGGTGGCGGCCGAGGACGCAGACGGTGAGCTCGACCCCGAAGACGAATTGGCGGACGCGGGTCCGGAAGGGCCCCCCGGGCCCGACGAAGAGGCCGCGCGGGCGGCGTTCGCCGAGGCCGTCGCGGCCGGCTCGACCGTCGAGGAAGCCTTTGCGGCGGCCGCCGACGCCGCGGCAGAGCAAGCGATCGCCCAGGGCGCCCCGCCCGAGGAGATCGCCGAAGCGATCGCCGCCGCCGAGTCCGCGTACCAGGCAGCCATCGCCGCCGGCGCCAGTCCCGAAGAAGCAATGGCGGCCGCCATGGACGCCGCCGGCGGCCCCGAGGGGTCCGATGGACCCGATGGACCCGTGGGCGCGGCAACGGTCGTAGGCCTCCTCGGCGCGCCGGGTCCACAAGGGGTGGGTCCCGGCGGCAGTGGAGCGCCCGGTGGCTTCGGCGGTCCCGACGCCGGAGGCGATATCGCGGGCGGGTTCGGCCCGGATTTCGGTCCCGGCTTCGGCGGCGCCTTCGGGGTCGGCCTCGGCCCCACGGGGTTCGCCGGCTTCGATTCCTTCGGGTTCACGGGCTTCGACCCGTTCGGCTTCGGCGATTCCGACCCCTTCGGATTCGGTAGCTTCGATCCCCTTGGGTTCGAAAGCTTCGATGGTGAATTCGTCTCCGACGGACCCGTCTTCGATGGCGAGCGCGATGACGATGTGCCGCCGTCGCAGCTCGCCGAGGCCGAGAACTTCATCGCCGGCACGGTGGGCGCCGACTTCCTCGTCGTCGCGAATGAGACGTCGAGCGACGCCATCGCCGGACGCGAAGGGGACGATTACATCTACGCCGATCTGCCCTTGAACTTCGATCCCGCGGTCAACAACATCGGCAATCCCCTGACCAACCCGTCGTTCGGATCCGTGGGCGGAAACGACGCGATTTCCGGAGGCTCGGGCAACGACAGCATTTTCGGCGGCGCCGGCGACGACCTGGTCGACGGCGACGTGCCCGTCGACGTGGGCGTGCTCGGGCTGCTCAACTTTTTCCTCGGCGACGCCTCGAGCCCCGGCGACGACTTCATCGACGGCGGCGCGGGCAACGACACCCTTTACGGCGGGGCCGGCGCCGACACCCTGCTCGGGGGCACGGGCGCCGACACCCTCGAGGGCGGAAACGGCGCGATGTGGTCGTCGGCGGCGACGGCAACGACGTGGTCTTGGGGATCGAGGACAGCGCCGCTTCCGATACCTTTCGCGGCAACGCCGGCAGCGGTGATACCGCCGGCGCCAACACGTTCGTCGACACGCTTTCCTACGGCGACGACGCCCTGGGCGTGAGCGTCGCGCTCGGCAGCGTCGACGGATCCACGTCCGGAAGCGCCAGCGGTTCCGGCATCGGCACCGACACGCTGTTCGCCTTCGACAACGTGATCGGCTCGAGCGGCGGCGATACGCTGACCGGGAACGCGGGCGCCAACACCCTCGACGGGCGCGCCGGCGACGACACGCTCACGGGCGGCGCCGGCGACGACACGCTTCTGGGCGGCCAGGGCACCGACACCCTTATCGGCGGCCAGGGCGTCGACCAGCTCACGGGCGGCGTCGGCGCGGACGTGTTCGGCTTCCAGGGCGGAACCGGCACTCAAGGAACCTTCGCCCGGGCCCAGTCGCTGGGGACCGATTCCATCCTCGATTTCGAGGCCGCGCTCGATTCGTTCCTGCTTTCGAACACCGACTTCGGCCTCGGGAGTACGGGCACGTTGTCCGAGACCGCGAACAGCCTGAGCTACGTCGAGACGGGGACGACCATCACCGGCACCGCCGCCGACACCAACGGCGGCGGCGACAGCTCGACCGGGGCGGCGTTCGTCGTGGTCGGCGGGCAAAGCGGCGGCGCCGGCTTCGAGGTGTGGTTCACCACCAACCAGGAGGCGGCCGACACCGCGAACTCGTACCAGGTCGCCGCCGTCAGCACCGCCGACGCGGGCTCGGTCGGCTCGGGTGACTTCAACCTGACAAGCTGACGCGCGGCGCCCCCTCACGCATCCATGAGGATCGCGCCGCGGCCGGGGATGATGCGGCGGTAGGATAGCGCCTCGGCCACGTTGAGGCGCGTCACCGGCCCGCCGCCGTCCAAGTCCGCCAGCGTCCGCGCCACCCGCAGCACCCGGTGGTAGGCGCGGGCCGTTAGGTGCATGCGCTCTGTGGCCTCGGTCAAGAGCCCGTGCCCGGCCTCGTCCGGGGTCGCGATCCGCTCCAGCAGCTCGCCGTCGGCGACCGCGTTGGTGCGCACCGGCGGATCGCCTGCCAGCCCGTCGTAGCGTTCGCGCTGAAGGGCGCGGGCGGCGGCGACGCGCTCGGCGATGTCGGCCGAGCTTTCGGCCGGCGGCGGCAATGAGAGATCCGCGGCCTCGACCGCCGGCACGTCCACGTGCAGATCGATGCGGTCGAACAAGGGCCCCGAAATTTTTGACTGGTACTCGATCGCGCACTTGGGCGCCCGCGTGCACGCCTGGGCGGGATCGGCGAGATAGCCGCAGCGGCACGGGTTCATGGCCGCCACCAGCTGGATGCGCGCCGGATAGCTCACGTGGGCGTTGGCGCGGGCCACCGTTGCGCGCCCGGACTCAAGCGGCTGGCGCAACGCCTCCAGCGCCGCGCGCTGAAACTCCGGCAGCTCGTCGAGGAACAGGACGCCCAGGTGCGCGAGCGATACCTCGCCCGGCCGCGCGCGCGCTCCCCCGCCGACGATCGCCGGTGCCGAGGCCGAATGATGGGGGTCGCGGAACGGGCGATTGCGCGTCAACCCGCCTTCGGAAAGCTGGCCCGCCAGGCTGTGGATCATGCTCACTTCCAGGATCTCGCGCGCGTCCATGGGCGGCATCAGCCCCGGTAGCCGCGCCGCCAGCATCGACTTACCGGCGCCCGGCGGCCCCACCATCAACAGGTTGTGACCGCCCGCGGCGGCAATCTCGAGGGCCCGCTTCGCGGTCTCCTGGCCCTTGATGTCGCGCATGTCGGGGTAGGTCTCGTCCGCTACCGCCACCCCGGCGTGTGGCGGCGTCAGCACTTGGGTTCCCTTGAAGTGGTTGACGATCGAGAGAAGATTGGGCGCCGCCAGGATCTCGACCTCGCCGGCCCAGGCGGCCTCGGGTCCTTGGGCCGCCGGGCAGATGAGGCCGCGCCGGCGCGCGCCCGCGTGCACCGCCGCCGGCAGCACGCCTGCCACGGCCGCGAGCGCGCCGTCGAGGGCGAGCTCGCCCAGCGCCGTGTACTCGGCCATCTCGTCCGCCGGCAGGACCCCCATGGCGGCCAGCAGCCCGAGCCCGATGGGAAGGTCGAAGTGGCTTCCCTCCTTGAGCAAATCTGCGGGCGCCAGGTTGACGGTGATCCGTTTCGGCGGCAGCGCCAAGGCCATCGCACCCAGCGCCGCGCGCACGCGCTCGCGGCTCTCGGCCACCGCCTTGTCGGGAAGGCCGACGATCGTGAACGCGGGCAGGCCGTCCGACATCTGGACCTGAACGTCCACGTCGAGCACGTTGATTCCTTGAAACGCCACCGATTTGACGCGCGCGACCATTACCCCCCGCCTGCTTGCGACCGCGCGCGAGTTTAAGCGCGAGGCGCAGCGAACGCCACCCACGCCCATCGCGGCGCCTCGAGCGGATCGCGTTTGATAGGAACCGCGATGCGGATCCTATCAAACGCGCCGATCCGCTCGAACTCCATGGTGGCGACCAGATTCACGCACTCGGTGAATCGCGGTGAGCGATTCCGATCGACCGCGATCTGGTCTCGGCGCCCCCTCACGTAGGCGTGAGTGGACCGGAGCGCGTTTCCGGCTAACGTCGGGGCCATGGGACGAATCGCGCATGCCTTCGCGGTGACGGCCGCCCTTGCCCTCGGGCTCGCGGGCCCGGCGGGGGCCGCCGACGACCCGCCGACGGTGGTCGAGCTGTTCACCTCGCAGAGCTGTTATTCCTGTCCCCCGGCCGAGGCGTTCCTGGGGGAGCTTAGCGGGCGCGCCGACGTGGTCGCGCTCGAATTCCACGTCGATTACTGGGACGACCTCGTCTACGGTTTAGCCGGCAAGTGGAAGGACGTCTTCTCGGCGCCCGAATTCACGCGCCGCCAGCAGAACTACAACCAGGTCATCAGACGAACCCGTTCCGTCTACACCCCGCAGATGGTGGTCGACGGGCGTGCCGAGGTGACGGGCACGCGGCGCGATGACGTATTCGCCGAGATCGAGCGCCAGCGGACGGCGGTGCGCCCGCGCGTACACGTCGCCGTCTCCCACGCTCCCAGCGGCGGCCTGAAGGTCGCGCTCGGGGGTGGCGCGCCGGCGGCGGCGCGCGTTTTGCTGGTGCGCTTCCTCGATTCGCACGTGACCGAGGTGCGGCGCGGCGAGAACAAGGGCAAGACCCTGACCAACAGCCACGTCGTCCGCGAAGTCCGCGCCATCGGCGATTGGCGCGGACGGCCCATCACCCTCGACGTTCCCGACGCCGCGCCTGCCGCCGGCGAGGGTTGCGCGGTGCTGGTCCAGGCGGGCCCGCCCGGGCCCATCCTCGGCGCCGCCGCCTGTCCCACCACCCCGGCCGGCTGACGGGGCGCGGTTCCTCAGAGCGCGGCCTTGCGGAAAAGATAGACGTAGCTCACGCGGCCCGGGCGGAGGCTTTCGAAAACGGCGCCGGCGCCCGAGACGAGCGGGTAAAGCGCCGGACCGTACGCCGCCCGCCCAAGTCGCCGGTAAGCGCGGTTGGGGAGCATCACCCGCCGGGCCACGCTTTCGAAACCGAGACCCGGCGCCTGCCTGGCGAGCTCGGCGAGGCTGTCGGCGAGGCCGGCGCGCTCGACGATCTGCAGCGCCGCGACGGTCCCGCCCGGCATGAGCTTGGCGGCGAACTCGGCGAGCAAGCGCGCGTGCAAGCCCGCGTCCGCCGACCGGGTGAAGGGGTAGAACTCGCGCGCGTGGACCACCGAGAAGGCGCCGTCGGCGAAGGCCCCGAGGTCGTCGGCCGAGGCCACCCGGAACGCGCAATCGGCATAACGCCTGCGCGCCACCCGGATCGCGGATTCGGATAAATCGATTCCCTGGCAGTCCGTTCCGGGCCCGCACGCCGCGCGGATCGCGTGGGTAACGGTTCCGATCCCGCAGCCGACGTCGATGATCGGGCCGGCAAGCGGCGCGCCGTGGCGGCGAAGCAGGTCGCCCAAGTTGCGGGCGTAGACCAGGGCGTAGGCGTCGTCGATGATCCCGTGGGCGCCGATGGTCTTCTCGTCGGTCCCGTTTTCGAAGGCCTCGTACGCGCCGAAGACGCCATCGCCGGCGGCGGCCTGCTCCGCCATCCTCTCCGGCGTCGCCCATTCGCCGCGCCCGGACATCACTCGGGCTTGGGCATGACGCCGTGCATGTCGGCGTGGCGGGCCTCGATGGCGTCCCAAATGCGCGCCTCGAGGCGGACCTCGTCGAAGCGGTTGATCTCTTGGATTCCGGTTGGCGAGGTGACGTTGATCTCGGTCATGTAGCCGCCGATCACGTCGATGCCGACGAAGACCAGCCCGCGCCGGCGGAGCGTCGGGCCGATGGCCGCGCAGATCTCCTCGTCGCGCTTGTCGAGGGTCGACTTCTCGGGCCGGGCACCGACGTGCATGTTGGCGCGCGCCTCGCCGGGCGGGGGCACCCGGTTGATGGCGCCCACCGCCTCACCTTCGATCAGGATGATCCGCTTGTCGCCTTCGCGCACCGCCGGAAGATACGCCTGGACGATGATGGGCTCGCGGAAAAGCCGGGTGAACATCTCGAGAAGCGCGTTCAGGTTCTCGTCGTCGGGTGCGATGTGAAAGACCCCGGCGCCGCCGTTGCCGAACAGGGGCTTGATGATGATGTCGCGGTGTTCCTTGCGGAACTCGTGGATTCGGTCCCTGTCGGCGGTGATCAACGTCGGCGGCATGAGTTCGGGAAAGTGGGTCACGAACAGCTTCTCGGGCGCGTTGCGGACCGAGGCCGGATCGTTGACCACGAGGGTTCCCGGGTGGATGTGCTCGAGGATGTGGGTCGCGGTGATATAGGCCATGTCGAAGGGCGGGTCCTGGCGCATCAGGACCACGTCGACGATGGCGAGATCGAGGGTTTCCGGCGCGCCTAAGGTGAAGTGATCGCCCTTGCGCCGGCGCACCTCGAGCGGTCGCGCGCGCGCCCGCACGCGCCCGGCGGCGAACGCGAGCTCCTGGGGCAGGTAGTGATAGAGGCCGTGGCCCCGCGCCTGCGCCTCGAGGGCGAGGACAAACGTGCTGTCGGCGTCGATATCCACGGCCTCGATGGGATCCATCTGGATGGCGACAGCGAGGCTCATGGGCGTCTCCCCGATGGAACGCCGGTGCCGGTGCGGCCTCGGCGTGCGCTCGGATTCTATCCGAGCCGGCCGCGCAGCTCCTGCAACAGGGTCGAAGTGCGTCGGCTCCCCG
The DNA here is from genome assembly GCA_047514975.1 of Rhodospirillales bacterium. Classification (GTDB taxonomy): domain Bacteria; phylum Pseudomonadota; class Alphaproteobacteria; order Rhodospirillales; family JASLLV01; genus JASLLV01. The sequence goes on along the minus strand of JAKZXM010000151.1, from coordinate 239 downwards.
CGTCGCCGGCTCCGAGCCGCAGGGATTCCTCGAGCGCCGCCACCGCCGCCCTGACGTCGCCCAGCTTGGCGCTGATCAGCCCGAACTCGCGCCAAAGCTCGGCGGCCGCGGGCGCGATCATCACCATGGTCTCGATCACGTCGCGCGCGTCTTCGAGCCTTCCGTCGCGCAGGTACGCGTCCTTGATTCCGCTTTCGAGTCGGACCAGGACCTCGCGGTTTCCAAGGGACGCGGTGTCC
>JAKZXM010000150.1:0-5916 GCA_047514975.1 Rhodospirillales bacterium | reverse complement strand
GGACACGCACGGCCGGCCGCACAAGGGTTATCACGGGCCGTCGGCGATCGGCCGCGTCCGGGGAATTCGACCCGCCACCGGCAGGCGGGGGTCGTCGAACGGCTGCGCCGACGATTGGCCGGGGGGAATCAGACGGTCGATGAACGCCTCGTCCGCGGCCGTGAAACCGCGATCCTGCGCCTTCAAGTATTCCAACCATTGGCCGAACGTCCGCGGTCCGGCGATCGCCGACGAGACGAGGGCGCTGTTGAGCACCCAGGCGACCGCGAACTGGCTGGCGGACATGCCCCGGCGTTCGGCGCGGGCCTTGATCCGCTGCACCCGGACGAGGGTGCGCCGATCGAGATCGGTCTTCGCCATGACCTGGCCCGGAAAGGACCGCGCGAACGCCTTGTTGGCGGCGCGCGCGCTTCTTGGCGGGGGTTTGCCCGGTTCGTACTTGGCGCTCAGCACGCCGCGCGCGAGCGGCCCGTAAGGCACGACCCCGACGCCATAGTGGGCGCAGGCCGGCAGATATTCGGTTTCGATCTGACGGTTGATGGCGTTGTAGTTGGGCTGGGCCGCGATCGGCCGCGGCCCCCCGATCCGATCGGCGAGGCGAACCATCTCGGCCACCTGCCAGCCGCGATAGTTGCTGAAGCCCCAGTAGCGGATCTTGCCCGCGCGGACCAGGTCTGCGAGCGCGCCCACGGTGTCCTCGAGCGGCGTCTCGGGGTCGTACCAGTGCAGATAATAGAGATCGACGAAGTCGGTCCCCAGCCGGGCGAGGCTTTCGTTGATCGCCTGCATGATCCACTTGCGGCCGTGGCCGCAGCGGTTGGGCGGTCCGGAAACGGGCATGCCCACCTTGGTCGCCAGCACCCAGTCGTCGCGGTCGCGTTTGATCAGTTTGCCGACGATCCGCTCGGAACGTCCTTGGGCGTACGAGTCGGCGGTGTCGATGAAGTTGACGCCGGCGTCGCGGGCGTGGGCGACGATCCGTCCCGCGGTCTTCTCGTCGGTCCGGTCGCCGAACGTCAACGTGCCCAGGCAGATGGCCGAAACGCTGAGCCCGCTGGTGCCGAGTCTGCGGTATTCCATTCACGACCTCCTAATCATTGCGATCCGGCGGCGGCGCTCGAGTTCTCGTCGGCGAGCGTTTCCATGGCGGCGGCCACACCGCGCCCGTCTGCCTGCGCGCCGTGACCGGTGAGCGACATCTCGATCGCCGACAGCGCGCCGATCAGCATGGGCTCGTTGATGTCGCCGAGATGGCCGATTCGAAAGACCCGGCCGGCGAGCGATCCCAGTCCGTTTCCGAGCGCGACGTTGAAACGCGCGCGCACGCGCCGGCGAAAGGCGTCGGCGTCGGCGCCGTCGGGCATGACGACCGCGGTCAGGGAATCGCTGTGGCACTCGGGTTGCCGGCAAACGGTCTCGAGGCCCCAGGCCGCGACCGCGGCCCGCGTGGCGCGGCCGAGACGCGCGTGGCGGCGAAAGGTGTTCTCGAGACCCTCGTCCTCGATCATGGTGATCGCCTCGGCGAGGCCGAACAGAAGATTCGTCGGCGGCGTATACGGGAAGCCGCCCGCCTCATGCGCCGCGAGCGCGGCCTCCCAGCTCCAGTACGAAGGCGCGTTCGCGGTTGTCTTCGCCGCCGCGCGTGCTTTGGCGCTGACCGCGTTGAACCCGAGTCCGGGCGGCAGCATGAGGCCTTTCTGCGAGCACGAAACCGTGACGTCCACGCCCCACTCGTCGTGGCGGAAATCGAGGGACGCGAGCGACGAGACGGTGTCCACCATCAGCAGCGCCGGGTGGCGGGCGTCGTCGATCGCCCGGCGCACCGAGTCGATGTCGCTGGCGACACCGGTCGATGTTTCGTTGTGGACGACACAGACGGCCTTGATCTGTTCGTCCCGGTCGCCGGCCAACAAAGCCCCGATGCGGCCGGCGTCGACCCCGTTCCCCCACGTCGATTCGATGAAATCAACCCGCAACCCCAACCGCCCGGCCATTTCGCGCCACAGCTCGGCAAAGTAGCCGGTCTCGAACATCACCACGCGCTCGCCAGGCGCAAGCGCATTGACGAGCGCTGCCTCCCACGCCCCGGTTCCCGACGACGGAAAAATGCAAAGCGCGCCCGAAGTCTTGAAGATAGGCTTCAGTCCGTCGACGACGCGGCGCACGAGATCGGCGAATTCCGGCGATCGGTGGTCGATGGTGGGACGCGCGATGGCGCGCAAAACCCGTTCCGGGACGTTCGTCGGTCCGGGAACCTGCAGGAGGTGGCGACCGATGTCGCGGCCCGCATCGCGCATGGGCGTCGGCTTCATTGGCTCGAGCGAGGGTCAAGCGGGTTATGCCAGCGGCGCGCGCCCGGTTCAACCATTAGACCAGATCGCGGTCGCTCGGTTTCGCTCGAGGCGTTCCACGGACCGCATGAATCTGGTTTACACTTTCGTGGTCGAGCGGATTCACAAGTTTGATCGGGTTCGCGTTGCGATTCCGATCAAACGTGATCCGCTCTAACTGTTGACGGCGCCGCGCGGGCGGCCGAACCTCGGGCGGCGGGGGAATCGCTGCGGAGACCACGGGTGACGATCAAGCCCCAACCAACGGGTGAGCGTGCGCGGATCGGCGACGGCGCCCTTGCCCGCCGGCTGGGCCGGGAGATCGAGGGCGAGGTTCTGTTCGATGCGTTCAGCCGCGGCCGCTACAGCACCGACGCGTCCATCTACCAGATCGAGCCGATCGGCGTGGTGATTCCCCGCACCGCCGACGACGTGGTCCGCGTGGTCGAAATCGCGGCTGAGCATGGAACGCCCGTGCTCGCCCGCGGCGGCGGAACGTCCCAGTGCGGCCAGACGGTGGCCGAGGCCATCGTCGTCGATACCTCCAAGCACCTCGACGGGATTCTCGCCTTCGACGGGACGGCCCGCACCGTCAGTGTCCAGCCGGGCCTCGTTCTCGATTCGCTCAACCGTTTTCTCGCGCCCCACGGTCTCTTCTTTCCCGTCGATCCCTCGACGTCCGCCCAGGCCACCATCGGCGGGATGGCCGGCAACAACAGCTGCGGCGCGCGGTCGATCCGCTACGGCACCATGGCCGACAACGTTCGCGCCATCGAGGCGGTGCTGGCGAACGGCGCGCGATCGCGCTTCGCCCATGCGCCCGCCGCCGTCGAAGAGGCCGAGGGCGGCTCCGAGTACCGGAACCTGATCCGCCGCGTCCGCGACATCGCGGCGCGCGAGGCCGACGAGATCGAATCCCGGTTTCCCAAGCTTCTTCGCCGGGTCGGGGGCTACAACCTCGACACCGTCGCGGCGTCCGGCCACAACATGGCGCGGCTGCTGGTGGGCTCGGAAGGCACGCTGGCGTTCTTCACCGCGATCGAACTCGATCTTCAGCCGATCCCCGCCCACCGGGGGCTCGGCGTGTGCGCCTTTGCGTCGTTCTCGCGGGCGATGGAGCTCACCCGCGCCGTCGTCGAATTGGACCCCTCGGCGGTCGAGGTGATCGACCGCACCATGATCGACTTGGCGCGCGAGAACCCGGCGTTCCGTCCCGTCTGCGAGCGAATCGCGCCCGCGGATGCGGATGCGATCCTGATCGTCGAGTTCGCCGCGGACGACACGCGCACCGTCGCCCGGGCGCTCGAAGACCTCGATCGGCTGATGGCCGACCACGGTCTCGCGGGCGCGACGGCGGCGATCGCCGACGGGGCGACCCAGGCCGCCGTTTGGGAGATGCGCAAGTCCGGCCTCAACATCCTCATGTCCATGAAGGGCGACGGCAAGCCGGTCTCGTTCATCGAAGACTGCGCGGTTCCGCTCGAGCATTTGGCCGAATACACGCGCCGGCTGGACGAAGTGTTCCGGCGCCACGGCACCCGCGGCACCTGGTACGCCCACGCCTCGGTCGGTTGCCTGCATGTGCGGCCCATCCTCAACATGAAGGCCGCGGACGACGTGCGGAAGATGCGTGCAATCGCCGAAGAGGCGTTCGCCATGGTGCGCGAATACAAAGGCTCGCATTCCGGTGAGCACGGCGACGGAATTGTGCGTTCGGAGTTCCACGCGCCCATGTTCGGCGCGCGCATCGTCGGCGCGTTCGAAGAGATCAAGGACGCCTTCGATCCGCATGGGCTGTTCAATCCCGGCCGCATCGTGCGCCCGCCGCGCATGGACGACCGGCGCCTGTTCCGCTACCGGCCCGATTACGCGACCGAAGAAGGCGAAACGGCGCTCGACTGGTCCGAATGGGGCGGCTTCGCCCGCGCGCTCGAGGCGTGCAACAACAACGGCGCCTGCCGCGCGCTCGACGCGGGCGTCATGTGCCCGTCGTTCCGGGCGACGCGGGACGAGGTTCATGTGACGCGCGGCCGCGCCAACGCGCTCAGGCTCGCCATCAGCGGCCAGCTCGGGCCGGACGCGATGACGTCGGAGGCCATGAAAGAGGCCATGGCGCTTTGCGTCAGTTGCAAGGGCTGTCGGCGGGAATGCCCGGTGGGCGTCGACATGGCGCGCATGAAGATCGAATACCTGGCACGACTTCGCGAACGCGAGCCCCCGTCCGCCCGCGACCGGTTGATCGCCGAGCTTCCGCGTTACGCGCCTTGGGCCGCCCGGCTCGCGCCGCTCGCCAACGCCCGCGACCGCGTGCCCGGACTCGCCGCGCTCAGCGAGCGCCTGTTGGGCCTGAGCGCCCGGCGCCCGCTTCCGCGTTTCCGCGGTGACGTCTTCCGGCCGGCAAAGGACGAGCCGTTGGGCGGTGACGGGCGCGACGTCCACCTATTCGTGGACACCTTCACCACCTATTTCGAGCCCGAAATCGCCGACGCCGCCATTGCCGTGCTCGAGGCCTTGGGCTGTCGCGTCCACGCCGTTCGCGCCCCCGGCGGCGGCCGGGCGCCATGCTGCGGGCGGACGTATCTCGCGGCCGGTCTGGTCCGCGAGGCGCGCGCCGAGGCGAATCGTCTTCTGGAGGCGCTCGCGGCGGGCGCGGACGCCGGACTTCCCGTGATCGGGCTGGAACCGGCGTGCCTGTTCACGCTCCGCGACGAGATCCCTGCCCTTCTGCCCGGCGCCGAGACCCGCGCGCTGGCCGCGCGCGCCTTCACCTTCGAGGAGTTCGTCGTCGCCGAGATCGCCCGCCGGGGGCGCGCGCCTCCATTCGGCCCGCTGCCGTGGCGCCGGGCGCTGGTCCACGGCCACTGCCACAGCAAGGCCTTCGGCGCGATGGGGGCCATGACGGACGCGCTCGCGCTCGCGCCGGGCCTCGAGGTCGAGGAGATCCCGTCCGGGTGCTGCGGCATGGCCGGCGCCTTCGGGCTCCAGGCCGAGCACTACGATATTTCCGTCACCATGGCGGAGGACCGCCTGATGCCGGCCGTCCGCCAAGCCGGCGACGACACGGTCGTGGTCGCCGACGGGACCAGTTGCCGCCACCAGATCCGGACCCTGGGTGGCCGCGAGGCGTTGCACCCGGCGCGCGTGCTCGCGATCGGTCTCGGGGCCTGACGCCGGCGGCCTTAACGGGCGCTTGATCGCGGCCATTCGCCGTGCGACTCATGCGGCCGCTCGCAAAGGGGACGGGGTATGGACTTCACCGGAAAATGCGTCGTGGTGACGGGCGGAACGTCGGGCATCGGTGCCGCGCTCGCGCTCGCCTTTGCCGAAGCCGGCGCGGCGGTCGCGATCACGGGCCGCGACGCCGACCGTGGGGCCCAGGTGCGCCGGGCCGTCGAGGAGGCGGGCGCAAATTGTGTCTTCGTTCAGGCCGATCTGCGTGATCCGGGCGCCTACGGGCGCATCGTCGAGGAATGCGTGGGCGCATTGGGCCGTCTCGACGTCCTCGTCAACAATGCCGCCACCTTGCACCGCACCAACCTGATGGACGCCGCCGACGAGCAATGGCTCGACACCATGGCCGTCAACG
>JAKZXM010000149.1:0-5817 GCA_047514975.1 Rhodospirillales bacterium | reverse complement strand
TTTCGTGGTAGCTCATTTCCGGCAACAGGACGCCCTGGCCGCCGGCGAGCTCGAACCGGCCTTTGGCGCCGGTGGCGACGTCGCGCGTCTCGATCTCGACGCCGCCGTTCTGGACGAAGAAGTAGACCCGCGTCTTTTCGTGGTAGTGACGGCCCATGATGGCCCCGGCCCCCATCCGGCCGTAGGCGAGCGATTCCCAAGGGCCCGCGTTGATCACCTCGACAAAGGACCCGCGCTCGTCCTCGCGCCTGAAGACTACGCTCTTGACGCGCGACTCGCGGCTCTCGCTCATGGCCCTCCCGGGACTCCGGAGGCATTCGCCCGCGCCCATGATGGGCCATGCGCGAATCGTGTCAAGGAAGTGGCCTTGCGCCCTACACCTTGGACCGGGCGGTGACGCGAACGCCGTCGGTAACCCGGTCGCCTGGTTCAGATTTGCGCGCTCGTCCTCGGAAAGCCCTTACTGCACTTGCGACTCGTCGGGGTTCGAGCGGCCGATCTCCACGTGCCCTAGCCGGGCGCGGCCAGATCCATGAATCCTCTCGGAATCGCGATAATGCAACCCGAACGCCGAACCGATATCATAGTGGTACGGAGCATGTGGCGTGACCACCGCCCAGTCTTAAAAAGGAACGCAACCATGTTCTCCAGGATTACCGAATTCTTTCGCGGAATCGGTCCGACCGCCGGAGACGCGGCAACCGACAGCGCCACCGCCGTCGAATACGAGGGCTTCACGATCCGCGCTAGCTTTCGGCGCAACGGGCCGCAGTGGATGACCGCGGGCGTCATTACCAAGGAGTTCGCCGATGGGGTGAAGGAGCATCGCTTCATTCGCGCCGATATGCACGCCGCCAAGGAGAGCGCCGAGGAATTCTCGATCACCAAGGCGAAGCAGATCATCGACGAACAAGGCGATCGGATGTTCGAGGCGAATTGAACGGACATGGCCGCAAATTCGGACGGAAATGACACCCCGGCCGTTCTCGCGCCGCCGCCAGTCATTTATGGGGTTTACTTGTTGGCCGGGCTCGGGCTGCAATCCTTCTGGCCCGTCGCAGTTCTGCCCGAAGCGATCCGTTACGTGGCCGGGGGAGGCATGGTCGCGGCGAGCTTCGTACTTGCCGGGCTTGGATTGCGCGTATTTGTCCGCGCGCGGACCAGAGTTAACGTGTATCGCTCGTCATCGGCGCTGATCGTCAAGGGACCGTCCGGTACTCGCGCAATCCCCTTTACGTCTGGCTGACGACGCTCTATTGCGGGATCGCCCTTGCCATGGACAACCTTTGGATATTGGCCCTCGTGGTCCCCGCGGTCGTGGTGATGCACTACGGCGTGGTCATGCGCGAGGAACGCTATCTGGAGCTTCGGTTGGGGGCCGAATACGAGCGTTACAAGGCGTCCGTGCGACGGTGGTTATGAGCGTGTCGGCTGCGCGTCGATGTCCCTGATTGACCCCAAGGCATACGGTCCGGTGTTGGAGACCCTGATCGCGTCCGACCAAGTGCCCGCGCTCGGGCTCGAGGCGCCGGACGAGAACGCACGGCCGCTGCTTGAACGCATGAGCGTCGCCCAGTCCTTTCCCGAACCGCCGGCGGACGAAGCCATGGCCGAGGCGTGCCTGGCCGCACTTTGGTTGCTTCACGGGTTCGGCGAGACGTGCCACCGCATGGTCCAAGGCCTGTCGACGCCGACCGGGAACTATTGGCACGGTATTTATCACCGCCGCGAGGGCGATTTTACGAACAGCAAATACTGGTTCCGGCGCGCGGGCGCGCATCCGATCCTCGCCCCGCTCCGGGAAGCCGTTTGCGACCTGGGCCTTAAGGACGTGACCGGCGGGCGCGCGAGCGAACTCGCGGGCCTGACGCAATGGGACCCCGAGCGGTTCGTGGACGCCTGCGCGGCGGCGCGCGAACAAGGCGGTCAAGACGAGGCCAACTGTCGTCTAATCCAAAAGCTCGAGTGGGAGATCTTGTTCGATTTCGGTTTCCGCACCGCGATCGGCATGGTCTGATGCGAATGTAGTCGCGACGCGGGGCAATGACGGCCGCGAACGAACGAATCGCGTTCATCCCTTTTTCGCCATGCGGATTTCCAACAGTCTGAGCGCCTCGCGTTGGGCCGTGCTTTCGACCGCGCCGGGGCGGCGGCGGCGCACCAAGTCAATCGCGTCGAGCGCTGCGTAGCCGCGGTTCATCCAATAGGCCGCCGCCATGGACCCGGTGCGCCCGAACCCGGCCTGGCAATGGACCAATACCGGTCCGCACGGTAATTCGTCGACGAGGAATCCAAGGAAGGACGCGAACTGCCCGGGCGTCGGGGCGGCATAATTGCGGATCGATATGGAATATCGCTTGAATCCCTGGGCCTTGGCCGTCTCCGGATCGTAGGCGGGGCTCTCACGCCCCTCCTCGATCAACGAGACGATCGAAGCGAACCCCTGGCGCCGTAGCTTGCCCACTTCGGAATCGAGCGGGTTGGCGCCGCCAGCGAGTTTTCCCTCGTCGAGCCACCAGAACCGGACACTCGGGAGGTCCATCAGTTCACCGCCATCACACGCGAAAACTCAACCCAGGGAGTCCCCACCCTCGTCTCCCTGACACAAACCTTTTGAAGGTACTTCGGCGCGGGTATTCGACCCCGTCCGGCCTCTCACGTCAGCCGTTCAGTGATCTCGCGCCACAGCGCCTCGTAGGCGCGCGATGCCGTGCTGTTTGGCGCAAACGTGCCGACGGGCGCGCGGTGCAACGCCATCTGTTCCACCTCGGTGGCGTTCGGGATGATCGTCTCGAGAAACCCCTTCCCGGAAGCGCGAAAGTGTTCCGCCAGTTCGCAATGCAAGCGCTTTCGCCGATCGACGATGGAAAGGAAGGGCATCACCGTGGGCCGTGTAATCCTTTTGCGTTTCAGGCATCGCACGAGCTGCTCGTAAGTGCGAACGGAGAGAGTCGTTGGAATGAGCGGGACCAGGACCGCGTCGACGGCGCCGAGAACGCATTCCGAAACGAGCGAGATCCCCGGCGCGCAATCGACAAAAACATGATCGTAATCGCGGGCGAGATGCTTCAGCAACGACCGCATCAGGCGCTCTGGCCTTGGCGTCGCAGCCAAGCGAAGATCGAGACGGCGATACCGGAAATCGGCCGGCAGTAAATCAACCGACGCGAAATCAGTTCCCTTGATCCGATCCTCGACGGCAAGCATGCCCCGGATCAGCTTCCGCGCACCTCCCTTCACCCTCGGTTTGATTCGGAAGATGAACGTGCTGGCTCCTTGCGGGTCCAGATCCCAGACCAAGACCCGCGCGCCGGCGCGGGCGGCGCAATGGGAAAGGTTGACGGCGGCGGCCGTCTTCCCGACCCCGCCCTTGATGTTGTAAATAGCCAGGATCGTCATCGGCCGGCGCCACCGGTCTTACGTGCCGGAGGCGAACAGTGCTTTGCAGCTCTCGACGATCTTCCTCGCGCTGAAACCGGCGAACACGCCCGCGAACTCGATACGGGCCTCGCGGCGGCGGTTCTGGAAGCCGTCCACGAGGACGCCCATGGCAATGAAGGTCTCCGCCGGCGCCTTTCCCTCCGAAATCATCTGGCGTGCGAACCGCCTGAGGGCCTTGGTCTGGAGCCGGAGATCCTGGATCTCGCCGAGATTGTCCTGCAGCCTCTTCAACGCCTGGACGGCTGGCTTGACTGCGGATTCGGGATAGAGGCTCGCGAAGAACTCGATCAGATAGCGTAGCTTCTTTCCCGTCTTGCGCAGCGCGTGCAGCATCTCATCCGGCGAGTCGCGCCGGATCCGCCCGCCCTCCTTGACAATCTCGCGAAAGAGCCGCCGGATCCGTGCACTCGCGATCTCGACGATCGGACGATCCGCGTCATCGCCGGACGCCGCTTCATCGCCGTCGAGGAAAGCCCGCAAGTCCCGATTCAGGCGCCGGTACCGGGTGCTTCTCAACCCCTTCATCATCTTGGCGTGGGCCTCCTTCTTGCGGTGGCGCAGGAATTCGGCGAGCGGATCGAGGTCGGCGCGCGCTTTTTCGTCGAGGCCGTCACGGTTGCCGTCGAGGAAGAGGAGGTAAACGTCCAAGTCGCGCACGGGTCCGGTAATCTGGCCGAGCCACCGAAATTCGTCGGCGAATCGACGCACCCGATCTGCCGGCAAGACGTTCTTGACCTGGGTCAGGGCAGAACGCGTCCGGCGCACGGCGACGCGAAAATCGTGCAAGAACTCGGTATCCAGGTCCTGGGCAATGCCGTATTCGTTGGCCTCGGCGGCGTCCAGCAATGCCGACAAGACCGCCCGCAATGCGGGCCCCGACGCCGATTCGGGATCGAGCGCTAGGCGGAACTTCGACGAATAGGTTCCGGGCTTCGCGCCCTCGGCGGCTAGTGCGGCGATCAGGGGATCGCCGTCCGCCGCCACCAGCCCGATGTCGCGCCCGACGATCTTGGAGAATTTCCGAAACGGTTTGACGTAGCCTCGAACCGGAACCAAGCGGAGCACGCGGCCCAAACGCCGAGCACGCCCGCCGTTCAGCGCCGGAAGCCGGTGGTCCTCGAGATCCAGGTTCAGCACCGTCTTCTCGTCGGCGTTCACCACGCGGTAACGACGCACCGACTTCCTGACCCGGCCCACGGGCAACAAAGCGCGCATCTCCACCAAAAGCTCGAGGCGTTGGCGGAAAGGGCCCTTGGGCAGATCCCGTGCGAAGCGCGGCGGGTGCACGCCCTCGAGGCTGGCCCGGACCGCGCCGCCGTTGAGGCCGCGCCAGCGTAGCGTCGAGTGGCTTCCGGAGGTCTCGGATTCCAGCACCGTGTCGTGCCCGAACAGGCGCCAGTCAAAGGTATCGAGAAAGGTCAGATCAACCGTTTTGGCGGCATCGACACGAAGGTCGGCGCATGAACGCAGGCGGCTCTCAAGCCGCTTTTCCGTTAATTCGTTGGCGACGGCGAATCGTGACGGCGGAACGTTCATCCTTGCTAAGCTCCCTGGATTTTGTTCTGGTCTTGCCCCGACCATGGGTCGCGGGTCCGACGGGTCGCCAGGGTGACAAACGTGTTCCGTGTTTCCATAGCACATTCGGTCGCGCAGGTTCACCGGGTGTTCGAGAAGGCTTGTGGATAACTCGAGAAACGGCGGCGGTGACGGCCGGAAGGGCCGCGTCGGGAGGTAGGGTTGCCGCGCCTCGTGCTGCTTTCAGGTCCGTCCTGCGTCGGCAAGGGACCCTTGTTCGCCGCCTTGCAGCGCCACCACCCCGAACTCGCGGATCGCTTAAATCCCATCGTCCTCTACAACGACCGCGTGCCCAGACTCGGCGAGGCGGACGGGGTCGATTACCACTTCCGCCCACGGGCGGAGATCGAGGCGCTGGGACGGAAGGAAAGCCACGTGGCGGTGAACGTGCGGGGCGATCTGCAGGCCCTCGAGATCGCTTCGATCCAGAGGGCGATGGACGCGGGCTTCGACGCCTTCTTCGAAGGCAATCCCTTCGTCCCGGCGAAGCTGCGCGACGCGGGCGTGCTTGAGCGTTTCAACACCTTGTCGGTATTTCTGGCTCCGCTTTCGCGCGACGAAATCATATTCCTCGCGGCGCCTGAGCGGCGGGTCGACCTGGCGACCTTCGTCACCGACGTGCAAAGGCGGAAGCTCCTGCACCGCACGCGACGCGAGAAGGGCACCCTCTCGCTCAGGGACCTGGAGAATATCGAAAAGCGTGCGGCTTCGGCCATCGTCGAGATGCGCGAGGCGTGGAAGTTCGACCACGTGATCGCGCTCCATGACGGCGAAGGCAACGACAACTGGGACGCCTTCTAC
>JAKZXM010000148.1:0-2644 GCA_047514975.1 Rhodospirillales bacterium | reverse complement strand
ATTCTCGACTTGGGGTGCGGCGACGGCGCGTTGAGCGCATCGCTGCGGGAGTGCGGGGCCGATGTGATCGGCCTCGATTCGAGCCCCGAGCAGGTGGCGGCCGCGCGCGCGCGCGGGATCGATGCCCGCCTCGGCGACGGCGCGGCGATTTCGTACGATTCCGAATTCGACGCTGTGTTCAGCAATGCGGCCCTCCATTGGATGCGGCCGCCCCGAAGGGTGATCGCGGGCGTCGAACGCGCCTTGCGGCCGGGCGGCCGTTTCGTCGGCGAACTCGGGGGCGCGGGCAATATCCGGGTCGTGACGCGGGCGCTCGCCCGGGCACTCGGCGCGCGAGGCCTTGATTGGAGCGCGCTCGATCCCTGGTACACCCCGGACGCGGAAGAATACCGGCGCGCCCTCGAAGAAGGCGGGTTTCGCGTCGCTTCGATCGCCCTCTTTCCCCGGCCGACCCCGATATCGGGCCACCTTTCGGACTGGCTGGCGATCTTCGCGTCCGGCGTGAGCGCGGCCGTGCCCGAGCCCGAACGCGCCGCGTTCCTCGGCGAGGTATGCGACGCGGCGGCGCCCGAGCTTTGCGATTCCGGCGGACGCTGGATCGTGGACTACGTGCGCCTGCGGTTCGCCGCGCACAAACCGGACTCCGCGCAAGGGGCGAAATGAGGCGCGCGCATTCGCCCACGGCCGGACGCGGCCCGCTCGTGGCGCCGTTGGCCGTAGCGTTCGCCGTCGTGCATTCCGCGGCCTCGTTCGCGGACCCTTACGAAGTGGCGGTGCTGCAAGGACTCGACAAGGTCACCGCCCGGGTCACGGAGATCGAGGCGCCGGTTGGCCGGACCGTGCGTTTCGGGACACTCGAGATCATCGCCCGGACGTGCGACAAGCGGCCCCCCGAAGAGACGCCGGAAAGCGCCGCATTCCTCGACATCTGGGAGGTTCGTCAGGGCGCGCCGGCGCTGAGCCTGTTCCGGGGCTGGATGTTCGCCTCGAGCCCGGCGCTTTCGGCCCTCGAACATCCCGTCTACGACGTCTGGGTGCTCGACTGCGTCAGCGACTCGAAGACGGCGCCGAACACCGAAGGCGCAAGCTCCGATTGAAAGCGCGCCTTGACGGGAAGGGCGTCGGCCAGCAGCCGGAGGTAACGCCGGCTCGGGACTTCGACGGCGCCGAACTGTTTCAAGTGCGGGGTGACGAATTGGACGTCCATCAGCCGGAAACCGCCGTGGATCAGGCGGACCGCCAATTGGACGAGGGCAACCTTGCTGGCGTCGGTCGTGCGCGAGAACATGCTTTCGCCGAAGAACACGCCGCCTAGCGCCACGCCGTAGCACCCGCCCACCAAGTCGCCGCCCCGCCAGCACTCGACCGAATGGGCGAGGCCGAGGCCGTGCAGTTCGGCATACGCGTTGCGGATCTCGGCGTTGATCCAGGTCTCTGGGCGCGATTCGGTGGATTCGGCGCAACCGCGCATGACTTCGGCGAACGCGCCATCGCAGCGGATGTCGAACGGCTCGCCGCGCACCGTTCGCGCCAGGCGGCGCGGCACGTGGAAACTCTTGATCGGCATGATCCCGCGGACCGGCGGAGCGACCCAGTATATGGCCGGATCGTCCCCCGATTCGGCCATCGGGAAAATGCCGGCGGCGTAGGCGCGAACGAGAAGCTCCGGGGTCAGCCTGCCGTATTCCCTCGGCGGTCGCCTCATGCCGGCGAACCCGCGATCCGAGTCCCAAGCCGGCGGCGGCGCGAAGTCAAGACGAGGCCTCGGCCACGGCGCCGGCGGCGAACCCCTCCATCCAGTGGATGTCGTACTCGCCGTTGATGAAATCCGCGGCTCCGACCAAGCGCTGGTAAAGGGGAATCGTGGTGGTCAGGCCGTCGATCACGAACTCGTCGAGCGCGCGCCTGAGGCGCATCAGGCACTCGTTGCGGTTGGCGCCGTGAACGATGAGCTTGGCGACCATGCTGTCGTAATAAGGCGGGACCCGGTAGCCGGAATAGAGCGCGGAATCGACGCGGACCCCCAGTCCTCCGGGCGCGTGATACATGTTCACGGTTCCCGGCGCGGGTTGCAGCGTCTCGGGATCTTCGGCCGTGACGCGGCATTCGATGGCGTGACCGAAGAAACGAATATCGTCTTGGCCGTAGTCCAACGGCGTGCCGTCCGCGACCCGCACCATTTCGCGAACCAGATCCAGACCGCAGATCATCTCGGTGACCGGGTGCTCCACCTGAAGGCGGGTGTTCATCTCGATGAAGTAGAACTGGCCGTCTTGGTAAAGGAACTCGAACGTGCCGACGCTGCGGTAGCCGATCCGCCGCGCCGCCTCGGTCGCGATTGCGCCGATCTCCGTCCTTTGCTCGGGATTGAGGGCGGGCGAGGGGGCTTCTTCGACCATTTTTTGGTGGCGGCGCTGGAGCGAGCAATCCCTCTCGCCCAAATGAACGACGGCGCCGTGCCGATCGGCGAGGATCTGAACTTCGACGTGGCGCGGGTTCTCCAGGAATTTCTCGACGTACAGCGCGCCCGACCCGAACGCGACTTGCGCCTCGTGCGACACCGCGATGAACGCGTCGCGCATTTGGTCCGGCGCGGCCACCATGCGCATTCCCCGCCCGCCGCCGCCGGCGGACGCCTTGATCA
>JAKZXM010000147.1:0-3179 GCA_047514975.1 Rhodospirillales bacterium | reverse complement strand
AGCGCGAGCGCGATCCGCCGCGGGGTATCGGTTTCCTGTGGCGACATGGGGCATTCATGCACGATCGGGCGCGAGCCGCGCAACCGTCGCGTCCGCGACCCGCACGGGACGCCGACCACGTGAATCCAGTCTAATGATACTGGAATAGAGCGGATCGGCGCGCCCGATCGCAACCGTATCGCGGTTCCAATCGACCGTGATCCGCCCTAGTGTGCGCGGGTGCGCGACGGTCATCGCGCGAATCTCTGCCGGAACCATCGTCCAGGCCGGAATCCGAACGTCATGCGAGCACTCAACCGCGGGCACATCCTCGGCGCCGCGGCCGTTCTGGCGATGCCGATCGCGTTCTACGTCCCAAAGGGGATCGCGCCGCTGTTCGCGATCGCGGCGATCGGGACCGTGATCGTGCATGTGATTCGCACGCGATCGCTTCCGCGCGTGCCGCCGGCACTTTTGGCCGTCATCGTCATCTTCGTCCTCTGGGCCTGGACGAGCGCGCTATGGTCCGTGACGCCCGCACAATCGCTCTACGCCGCGACGTCGGTGCTCGTCACGCTCGTCGTCGGGCTTTCGTTCGTCGCCGCGGCGCGCGAACTCGACGCCGGCGAACGCAAAGTCTTCCAGCGCGCGCTGATCGCCGGCGGGGTCGGGGGTGTCGCGCTGCTCGCCGTCGAGCTTTCCAGCGACGCCGCCGTCTACCGCTGGGTTTTGGAGCGTGCCGGGTTTGCGATCCAGTCCCCCATTCTGTTGGGCGTGGTGTTCAATTTCGAAAACGGCCTCAGCCTGGTCGCCCTCTTCCTTTGGCCCTGGGCGACGGCGCTCAGGAACAAGGGCATGGGAATTCTCGCGATCGTCCTTCCCCTGTTCGCGATCGGATTGATGGTGCTGGCCGGCAAGGAGGCGCCGCTGCTGGCGGCGGTGTTGGGAGGGGTCGTCCTCGCCGCCGCGCTGCTCGCCCCGCGCCTGGCGACGCCGGTGCTGGGGCTCGTGGTTGTCCTCGGCGTGCTCGCGGCGCCGCTGTTGCCGAAGGCGATACCGCCGATGGACGAGTTCGTCCGGTCGGCTCCGAACCTTTCGTCCTCGGTTTATAGCCGGCTGCTCATCTGGAAGAACGCCGGCGAGCACATCTTCGAACGGCCCATCGCCGGTCACGGCATGGATACCTCGCGCGCCCTCTACGGACGAGAGGACAAGACCGAAAGGATATTTTACGACCGCGAGGGCAAGCCGGTGTGGTGGACCGGGGCATTCGAGCCCATCCCGTTGCATCCGCACAACGCGGTCCTGCAGATTTGGCTGGAACTGGGTCTGGTCGGAGCGGCGGGACTTGCCCTGTTGCTCGCCGCCACCGTTCGCGCCCTCGCCCGAAGCCGGTTGGCGCGCGCCGACAAGGCGGCCTGCCTCGCCCTGTTCACGACCGGCCTGACCATGGCCTCGATCAGCTACGGGATCTGGCAGGGGTGGTGGCTCGGCGCGCTCTGGCTCGCGGCCGCCTTCGCCGCCGCTTCGGTGCCCGGCCGCCCCGACCATGCGCTCGCCAAACCGGCGACCGCCGCCTCGGCGCCCGACGCGCAGGCGCCCGACGCGCAGGCGCCCGAATCGGGGGCGACGGACGAGTTCGGCGGGCCCAAGGGACCCGAGCCCACGCGTTACGGCGACTGGGAGCGCAAGGGCCGGTGCATCGACTTCTAAAGCATGGTCCGTATTAGGCGAAACCGGCCCGCACTCCCGCCCGGCCGCTTCAAGCGCCGGAGTGGACGAAGTCCTTGAACCGCCGCGCGACGTCCGCCGGCTTCACGCTCGGGCGGCCAAGGTTCGCCATGACGCCGCGCGCGATCCGCATGTGGACGAGGTGCGGCCCGGGCTTTGCGAACGCGCACCGTAACGCGGCCTCGAAGCCGTCGAGGTGGTCGCACGTGAAGGTGCGCGCGTAGCCGCAGGCGCTGGCGACCGCCGCGAAGTCGACGGTCGCCGAGGTGGTCGGCTGGCCGCCCGTCGATTCGTAGGCGCCGTTGTCGAGGACCAGGTGGATCAGGTTGCTCGGCGCGTAATGGCCGACGGTCGCCATGGCGCCGAGCTTCATCAGCGCCGCCCCGTCGCCGTCGATGGCGACCACGGGGCGCCGGCTGTGCAGCGCGACGCCGAGCGCCATGGCCGCCGCACAGCCCATGGAGCCCACCTGATAGAGGTGCTGCGCCCGGTCGGAAAGCGTGAAGAGCTCGCGCCCGCAATAGCCGGTGGCGGCGATCACGCACGCCGCCGCCGGAACCACCGAGAGAAAGCGCTCCAGCACGGCCGCGCGGCCAGGCGCGGCGCCCGGGCTTCTCAAGTCCGCAAACGACCCCGGGGTGCGTTCGGGCGGGTCCGCAGCCACGAGCCCCTCGTCGCGCACGGCTCCCTTCTCCATGACCAACGCGAACGGAAGGCCGTCGCGCTCCATCTCCGTCACCGCCTCGGCGAGCGCGGCGCCCACGTCGTGTTCGGTCGCCGGGAAGGGGCGGTGCGCGACCCGCATCACGTCGAGCAGGCCGGTCGTGATGGCGCCCATGAGCTCGTGTTGGGGTTCGTCGCCGAGGCCGGGCGCGCCCCGCCAGGTGACGATCAGCAACGTCGGGATGCAGAACGGATGGTTGAGCGAGGTCAGCGGGTTGACCGCGTTGCCGAGGCCCGAGTTCTGACACATGACGACCGTGCGGCGGCCCGCGAGCCAGCTTCCGGCGGCGATGGCCACGGCCTCGCCCTCGCTCGCCGCCGCCACGTAGGCGCGCGCCGGATCGCCGATGACCCGGTCGATGATGGGCGTCAGGAACGAGCACGGGACGCCGCAATAGAAATCGAAGCCCGCTTCGCCGGCGGGCCCGAGAAACGCGTCCGCCGGGATCACAGGAACTTGTCCGCGGTCACGAGATCGGCGGCGACGTCGACGTCGAGCCATTGGCCGGTCACATACACCACCCGGACCGCGTGGCCGCCTTCGACGAGGCGGGTCATGAGCTCGGGCAAGCTCGCCCGGGGAAGGCTTCCGTCGGCGCGCATGGCGTCGAGCTCTTTTCGCACCGTTTCCGATCCCCGCGCGCTCAAGCGCCCGAGCCCGATCCACTCGCCGTTCACCTGGTTCTTGGGCACGTCTTCGCCGAGCCGCACCAGGAAGGCCGGCTCGTCGTCGAGCAAGTCCCGGG
>JAKZXM010000146.1:0-3892 GCA_047514975.1 Rhodospirillales bacterium | reverse complement strand
ATGCAACCTTGAACCCCATATCCGTAACCTCCCTCGTCAGGAACGTACCAAGAACATATGCCTTCCCAAGCGGAGTGTCATGGATAAGCAGGTTTTTTTTTGCGCCGAGAGGCGGCGGAAAATTCGCATGTTTTCTGCTGGTTAACAGCTCCTCCGTGCAGCGCCAGGGTCAGCGCGGTCTTGAAACTAAACCGGTCAGTCAGTATATTTAGGAAAACGAAAGGTGACCCCATGCGACCCAGCAAGCGTGACCAGATCGTGGATGCCGCGCTCGAGCTGTTCTATCGTAACGGCTTCAACGCGACGGGCATCGAAAGGGTGCTTGGCGACGCGGACGTCGCCAGGATGACGCTGTACAACCACTTCAAGTCCAAGGACGAGCTCATCGTCGCGGTGCTACGCCGTCGTGACGAGCGCTTTCGCGATTGGCTGGCGCGCTATGTCGAGAAAAGCGCCCATAGCCCCCGCGATCGACTGCTGGCGCTGTTCGATGCCCTTGGCGAATGGTTTGCCGAGGAGAGCTTTCGCGGCTGTCTCTTCATCAATGCCACGGCGGAGTTCTCCGGCACCAGTGATTCGATTCAGTCGGTCGCGGCCGAGCATAAGCGGCTGTTCAACAGCTTCGTTCGCGGCCTCGCGGTTGCGGCCGGCGCCAAGAATCCCGACGTCCTGGCCGACCGGATCGCGTTGCTCTCGCAAGGGGCCATTGTTTGCGCCCAGGTCTTGGGCGATGGCGCTTGGGCGCGGAAAGCCCGCGAAGCCGCCGAAGTCCTGATCGACCAAAATTAAGGTTGGCTACGCTTGGCGTGAATCGTGGCGTCCGTGCCGAGGGCGGCCCCGCGTTGATCGATTCACCCTCAGTGCTGCTCCCGCCAATCGTAATCGCGGGAAAACCGCCCGGCGAGGAAATCGACGAACGCGCGGACTTTCGGCGCGGTATAGGGCCCTGGCGGATGAATGGCGTAGAGCGGAGTGACGGCCGGATCGGGGGCGTAATCGGCGAGCACTTCCACCAACCGGCCGCGACTGATCTCGCCGCCGACCAGCCATTCGGGGACCAGGATCAACCCGAGCCCGGCACACGCGGCGGCTACGAGCGTTTGCCCCTCGTCGGCGAAGAACGGGCCCGTGGCCCGCACTTCGGCCGCCCACTTCCCCTTGCTGAACCGCCACAGATTGGTGCCGGGATGGTTGCGAAACGTCAGGCACGCGTGAGCCAAGAGCTCGTCGGGCCGCTCCGGCAGGCCGGCGCGCTTCAAATATGACGGCCCCGCGCAGACCAAACGCCGCGCTTCGCCCAGCTTACGGGCAACGAGGCTCGAATCGTCGAGCCGTCCGACGCGGATCGCGGCGTCCACGCCCTCGTCGAACATGTCGACCACCCGGTCGGTGACCGTCATCGCCACCGTGACCGCGCGATACTGCGCGTGGAAGGCGGCGACGGCCGGCACGATATGGAGGCGCGAGACGCTCGCCGGGACGGTGACGCGAAGGACGCCGCTGGGGGCCGCGCGCTTTTCCGTCACCGCGAGATTCGCTTCTTCGACCGCCTGCACGATGTCGCGGGACCGCTCGTAGTATGTCTCGCCGGGCTCAGTCAGGCTCAACTTGCGGGTCGTCCGCCGGAGCAGCCTGACCCCGAGCATGTCCTCCAAATCGCGGACGCGACGCGATACCGAGGACGGCGCCAGGCCGAGCGCGCGCCCCGCGGCGGACAGCCCACCCGTCTCGACGACTCGTACGAAAACCTGCATCGCTGCAAGACTGTCCATGACAATCCACCTTTCGATAAACCGGCAAAATCTTTTCCGAATTATTCATCTTATCACAATAAAAGCGGACGCGTATATCGGGGGCAGGCAAATTTCGTTCTTGGGATCCACCATGATCGAGCTCTATTTCTGGACCACGCCGAACGGCATGAAGCCGCTGATCCTCTTGGAGGAGACGAGCCTCGAGCACGCCATCCATCCGGTGAACATCTCGAGGGGCGAACAGTTCTCCGAGACCTTCACGCGGATTTCGCCCAACCAGAAGATCCCGGCGATCGTCGATCGTCCGCCGGCGGGCGCTGACGCACCCGTCACGCTCTTCGAATCGGGCGCGATTCTGGAGTACCTGGCGGAGAAGACCGGCCAATTCCTTCCCGATTCGGCGTCCGGGCGCGCCGAGGTGATGCAGTGGCTGTTCTGGCAGATGGCGGGGCTCGGTCCGATGCTGGGTCAATATCTCCACTTCGCGATCTACGCCCACCAAGCCGTTGCTTATGCGCAGGGCCGATTCGGCCGCGAGAAGGAGCGGCTGTACCAAGTGCTGGACGACCGGCTTCACGACCGGGATTTCATCGCCGGCGCCTATTCGATTGCCGACATCGCGGCCTATCCCTGGATCCACCGGTTGGAGCGAGAGTCCTCTCACCTCAATGGCTTCGCGAACCTGAACCGGTGGCACGAGGCGATGTCGCTGAGAGGCGCGGTCGAGCGCGCCTATGCGCGCGCCCACGCGATCAACACGACACCGACGATTACCGAGGATTCGCGAAAGGTTCTGCTCGGCGCCTAAGGGCTTCGCCACATCGCGCCGGACGGATCGCCAGATCACCCACCTTCAAACCCGAGAAAGGAGCGACCCATGTCAGAGCAACGGAAAACAGCCATCGTCACCGGCGCCTCGGGCGGCATCGGACGCGCCGTGGCCAAGGCATTCATCGATCACGATTACAACGTCGTCCTTACGGGAACGAGTGAGGACAAGCTCAAGTCCGCGCACGTCGCCATGGGTTCGCCCGCGCACGCTCTCGCGGTCGTCGCCGACGTCTCCAGCGCGGCCGACCGCGCGCGCCTCGTCGATTCGGCGCTTTCTCGTTTCGGGCGCATCGACGTCCTGGTCAACAACGCCGGCGTCTTCGAACCGCGCCCCTTCCTCGAGGTGGACGAGGCCCATCTCGACCGCTTCCTGAACGTCAACCTCAAGGGAACGTTTTTCCTGACCCAGGCGGTCATCCCCCACCTCATGGCCGTCGGCGGCGGCGCCGTCATCAACGTTGGAACCGTTCTGGTCGATCACGCCATCGCCGGCGTGCCGACCACCGCTCCCATCGCCAGCAAGGGCGCCATCCACGCCCTGACCGGCCAACTCGCCGCGGAATTCGGAAAGGACAATATCCGCGTCAACACCATCGCGCCGGGCATTATCCGCACGTCCCTACACGCCAGAAACGGCATCGAGGACGCCGACGGCTTGGCCGGGCTGCACCTGCTCGAACGCATCGGCGAACCCGACGAGATCGCGAACGCAGCACTCCTTCTTGCCACAAGCGATTTCATCACCGGCACCATCCTCAAGGTGGACGGCGGTCACGTCGCCGGACACGCCCTTCAATAACCCATCGCCAAATTAGAAACCGATCATGACTCGATTCCCCCTGCACTCGGCCGAGACCGCGCCGGAGGCCGCGAAGCCGATCCTGAACAACGTCGAGCGAGGCTTCGGCTTCGTTCCCAACCTGATGCGCGTGATGGCCGCATCGCCGGCCACGCTCGAGGCCTACACCACATTGATGGGTCTGGTCGAAAAAAGCGCGTTCAACGCAATCGAGAAGGAGGTCATCGTGCTCGCGGCAAGCAAGGAGAACGCGTGCGCCTACTGCCTTGCCGCGCACGGGAAAGTGGCCGCCATGAAGGGCGTGCCCCCGGCGGTGATTGCCGCCATCGGCGCCGGCGCGCCGATCGCCGACGAGCGTCTTCAGCTTCTGGTGACGCTCGTACGCGCCATTGTCGGAACCCGCGGGTGGCCCGACCAAGCATTGGTGGAGCGATTCTACGCCCTTGGCTACACGCCGCGGCACTATCTAGAGATCGTGCTCGCCGTCGCCATGAAGACGCTTTCCAAC
>JAKZXM010000145.1:0-6465 GCA_047514975.1 Rhodospirillales bacterium | reverse complement strand
CACCAAGAAGGCCATCGTCACGCTTGCCGAGGGCCAATCGATCGACGTGACCACGGGAATCTGAGCCATGGCGATGAAGTCGTACAAGCCAACCACGCCCGGGCGCCGGGGTCTGGTGCTCGTCGATCGCTCAGGTCTTTGGAAGGGAAAGCCCGTCAAGTCCCTGACCGAGGGGCTGCGGAAGAAGGGCGGGCGCAACAATACCGGGCGCATTACGGCGCGCCGCCGCGGCGGCGGACACAAGCGGCGCTATCGAATGGTCGACTTCAGGCGCACCAAACGCGACATGGAAGCCATGGTCGAGCGGCTCGAATACGATCCGAACCGCACCGCGTTCATCGCCCTCATCCGCTACGAGGACGGCGAGCTGTCTTACATCCTGGCGCCCCAGCGGATCCGCCAGGGCGACAAGGTCGTCGCCGGTGAAAACGTCGATATCCGGCCCGGGAACGCCGCCCCGCTCAAGAACATCCCGCTCGGAACCATCGTCCACAACGTGGAGATGAAGCCCGGCGGCGGCGGGCAGATCGCGCGCTCGGCGGGCAACTACGTGCAGTTGATCGGCAAGGACCAGGGATACGCCCAGCTCAAGCTTTCGTCGGGCGAGCTTCGCATGGTCCGGGGCGAGTGCATGGCGACGGTCGGCGCGGTGTCCAATCCCGACCAAGCGAACATCAAACTGGGCAAGGCGGGACGCAAACGCTGGCTCGGCAAGCGCCCATCGGTGCGCGGCGTCGCCATGAACCCCGTCGACCATCCGCACGGCGGCGGCGAGGGACGGACGTCGGGCGGGCGCCATCCGGTGACGCCCTGGGGCGTGCCGACCAAGGGCAAGAGGACCCGCAGCAACAAGAAGACGGACGCGTTAATCATGCGCCGTCGCCACCGCAAGAAGTAGGGGAGCAAGTTCGTGGCGCGCTCGGTGTGGAAAGGCCCGTTCGTTGACGGCTATCTTATGAAGAAGGCGGAAAAGGCCCGTGCGTCCGGACGCAACGAAGTGATCCGGAGCTGGTCGCGGCGATCGACCGTTTTGCCGCAGTTCGTCGGCCTGACCTTCGGGGTGTACAACGGCAAGAAGTTCATTCCCGTATTGGTGACCGAGGACATGATCGGGCACAAGTTCGGCGAATTCTCGCCGACGCGGACGTTCTTCGGCCACGCCGCCGACAAGCGCGCGAGGAGAGCCTGAGCCATGGGCAAGTCTTCGGCGGTACGCCGACTCGCGGACAACGAGGCGCTGGCGCGGGTCAGGCGCCTGCGGACCAGCCCGCAAAAGCTGAACGTCGTCGCCGCCTCTATCCGGGGCAAGCGGTGCGAGACGGCGCTCGCCGATCTTACGTTTTCGCGCCGTCGCATCGCCGGCGCCGTGAAGAAGGTCTTGGAAGCGGCCATCGCCAACGCCGAGAACAACCACCAGCTCGACATCGACAAGCTTTACATCGCCGAGGCGACGGTCGGGCGAGACCTCGTCATGAAGCGCTGGCGGGCGCGGGCGCGGGGGCGCGTCGCGCGGATAGAAAAGCCGTTCAGCAACCTCAGGTTGGTGGTACGCGAACGCATGGAGAGCGACTGATGGGCCAAAAAGTCAACCCGATCGGATTTCGCTTGGGGATCAACAGGACTTGGGATTCTCGGTGGTACGCGGACCACGACTACGCCGAGCTGCTGCACAGCGACTTGGAGATCCGCAGGGTCCTGCGGGCGCGTTTGGCGCAGGCCGGCGTGTCCCGGATCGTCGTCGAGCGCCCGGCGAAGAAGGCGCGGGTGACCATCCACACGGCGCGCCCAGGCGTGGTGATCGGCAAGAAAGGGGTGGACATCGAGAAGCTGCGGGTCGAACTCGCCAGGATCACGGGTTCGGACGTCCACCTCAACATCGTGGAGATACGCAAGCCCGAGATCGACGCTCAGCTCGTCGCCGAAAACATCGCCCAGCAGCTTGAGCGCCGCGTCCACTTCCGCCGCGCCATGAAACGCTCGGTCCAGTCCGCCATGCGCCTTGGCGCGCTCGGAATCCGCATCAACTGCGCGGGCCGTCTGGGCGGCGCCGAGATCGCGCGGATGGAGTGGTATCGCGAGGGCCGGGTGCCGCTGCACACCCTTCGCGCGGACGTGGACTACGGCGCGATGACGGCGCGCACCACTTACGGAACCTGCGGCGTGAAGGTCTGGGTGTTCAAGGGCGAGATCATGGCCCACGACCCGATGGCGGTGGACAAGCGCGCCATCGAGCAGCAACCGGCGCGCTGAGAGCGCGCTCGCGGCGGTCCACGACGGAAAGACAATTCGATGCTGAGCCCGAAGAGAACCAAGTATCGCAAGGCGCACAAGGGCCGGATCCACGGCTTGGCGAGGTCCGGCACCGCGCTCAATTTCGGCGCGTACGGGCTCAAGGCCGCGACGCCGGGGCGGGTGACCGCACGCCAGATCGAGGCCGCGCGGCGGGCGTTGACGCGCCACATGAAGCGCATAGGCCGGGTGTGGATCCGGATCTTTCCCGATCTCCCAGTCTCGACCAAGCCGGCCGAAGTCCGCCAGGGCAAGGGCAAGGGCACCCCGGAGTTTTGGGCGTGCCGCGTGAAACCGGGCCGGATCATGTTCGAAGTGGACGGGGTGACGCCGCAGACCGCGCGCCGCGCGTTCGAGCTGGCGGCGGCCAAACTGCCCGTGCAAACGCGCTTCGTCTCGCGCATTGGCGAAGGTTGAAGGCGATGCAGGCGGCTGACGTGCGCACCAAGACCGACGACGAGCTGAAGGATCAGCTCGTCAATCTCGGCAAGGAAGCGTTCAACCTGCGCTTTCAAAGGGCGAGCGGGCAGCTCGAGAACACGGCGCGATTTCGCCAAGTGCGGCGCGACTCCGCGCGGATCAAGACCATTCTTCGCGAGCGGCGAAAGGCCGCCTCTTAACGGGACGACAAGGATGCCGAAACGCGTAATGCACGGAACAGTGGTAAGCGACAAGATGGACAAGACCGCCATCGTCGAGGTGACGCGCCGAATCAAGGCGCCCGTGTACGGCAAGATCGTTCGCCGCACGAAGAAGTACGCCGCCCATGACGAGCGCAACGCCTGCAAGATCGGGGACAAGGTGAGTATCCGCGAATGCCGGCCCCTTTCCAAAAGAAAGCACTGGGAAATCCTGGCCGAGGCCGGCTGATTTGGATGTCGGCAATGGGTGAAGAGACCGCGAGCACATGATTCAGTCCGAAACCAATCTCCGTGTCGCCGACAATTCGGGCGCCCGGCGCGTCCAGTGCATCAAGGTGCTCGGCGGTTCCGGGCGCAAGTTCGCCTCCGTCGGCGACGTCATCGTCGTCTCCGTCAAGGAGGCGATCCCGCGCGGGCGCGTCAAGAAGGGGGATATGGCGCGCGCCGTCGTCGTGCGCACGGCCAAGGAGATTCGCAGGCCCGACGGCTCGGCGATCCGTTTCGACAAGAACGCCGCGGTGCTGATCAACAACCAGGGCGAGCCGATCGGCACCCGCATATTCGGTCCCGTGACCCGCGAGCTGCGCGCGAAACGCTACATGAAGATCGTGTCGCTCGCGCCCGAGGTGCTGTGATGGCGAACGCGCCGAGGGTCAAGAAGGGCGACCAGGTGGTGGTCATCAGCGGCAAGGACAAGGGCAAGCACGGCGAGGTCCTGCGCATGATGCGCAAGGAAATGCGCGCCATCGTCCAGGGCGTCAACGTGGCCAGAAAGCACATGCGCCCGAGCGCCACCGCGGCGGGCGGAATCGTCGAGAAGGAGCTTTCGATCCACGTTTCCAATCTGGCCCACGTGGATCCCAAGACCCAACAGCCGACCCGCGTCGGGTACCGCTTCCTCGAGGACGGCCGCAAGGTGCGGTTCGCCAAGCGGTCCTCGGAAATCATCGACACATAGGCGGGATCGGCCATGGCGCGTCTTCAGGAACAATATGAACAGGTGGTCAGGCCCGCGTTGGTCGAGGAGTTTGGCTACACGAACCCCATGAAGTTGCCGAAGCTCGAGAAGATCGTCCTCAACATGGGGGTCGGCGAGGCTTCCCAGGATCGCAAGAAGATCGACACCGCGGTCCAGGACTTGGCGCTGATTTCCGGACAGAAACCGGTGATCACGCGGGCCAAGCGTTCGATCGCGGGCTTCAAGCTCCGGGCCGGAATGATCGTCGGCTGCAAGGTGACCCTGCGGCGCGGTCGGATGTACGAGTTCCTCGACCGCCTCGTCACCGTCGCTTTGCCGCGGGTTCGTGATTTTCGGGGGATATCCGGGACCAGCTTCGACGGCCGCGGGAACTTCGCCATGGGATTGCGCGAGCAGATCGTGTTTCCCGAGATCGATTACGACAAGGTGGATCAGATCAGAGGCTTGAACGTCGTCATCACCACGAGCGCGCCGACGGACGCGGAAGCGAAGTCGTTGTTGAAGGGCTTCAACATGCCTTTCGCCGGTTGAACGGGTCACGGAGACTTTTAGGGTATGGCAAAAAAGAGCGCGATCGAACGCAATCGCAAAAGAATGCGGCTGGTGCGCCGGTATGCCGAGAAGCGGGCGCGCCTGAAGACCGAGGCGACGGACGCCGTTTTGTCCCCGGAGGACCGCTTCAACGCGCGCCTGCGGCTCGCGAAATTGCCGCGCAACTCGTCTCCGGTCCGGGTCCGGCTGCGTTGCGAGCTGACTGGCCGTCCGCACGGGAATTACCGCAAGTTCCGCCTGTCGCGCATCGCGCTTCGGGAACTGGGCTCGCACGGGCAAATTCCCGGATTGGTCAAGTCGAGCTGGTAGGGAGGGCCGTGCCATGACGATGTCCGATCCCTTAAGCGACATGCTGACCCGAATCCGCAACGGACAGCGCGCCCACAAGGAGACGGTCGTGGCGCCGGCGTCGCGTTTTCACAGCAACGTGCTCGACGTCTTGAAGCGCGAAGGGTATATCCGTGGCTTTTCCGAGTACGAGGTTCGATCAGGGATCAACGAGGTTCGGATCGAGCTCAAGTATTTCGAGGGCGATCCCGTGATACGAGAGATCGATCGGGTCTCGCGGCCGGGGCGCCGCGTATATTCCAAGATCAAGGATCTCGGGCGGGTCTACAGCGGTCTCGGAATCTCCATCCTTTCGACGCCTCGGGGTATCAAATCGGACGCCGAAGCGCGCGAGGCGAACGTCGGCGGCGAAGTGCTCTGCCGGGTGTTCTAGGACGCAAGCGAAGGAACGCGCCATGTCCCGCGTTGGACAAATCCCCGTTGCCATCCCGGACGGCGTCGAAGTGGACGTCGCCGATGATCGGTGCACGGCCAAGGGAAAACTCGGCGAGCGCAGCTTAGCGCTTGCCAAAGACGTCACGGTCGTGGTGGAAGCGGGCCGGATCGTGGTCAAACCGCGCGATGATTCTTTACGCGCGCGCAAACTCTGGGGTACGACGCGCAGCCTTATCGACAGCCTCGTGACCGGGGTCGCGCAAGGGTTCACGCGCCAGCTTCACATTAACGGGGTCGGCTATCGCGCCCGGATGGAGGGCGAAGAGCTGGTCTTGCAGCTCGGCTACAGCCACGAGATCCGCTATCCCACCCCGGACGGCGTCACGATTCAGTGTCCGGAGCCGAACCGGATCACCGTGCACGGCCCGGACAAGCAGCGCGTCGGCCAAGTCGCGGCCGAGATTCGCGCGTTCCGGCCGCCGGAGCCTTACAAGGGCAAAGGGATCAAGTACGCCGACGAGGTTGTCCTGCGCAAGGAAGGCAAGAAGAAATAGACCATGGCGAACACGACTGACTCGTCGCATCGGCGCATACGCCGCCGCCAGCGGACGCGAAGCGAGCTGAAGAGGCGCAGCCGGGGCGCGCCGCGGCTGTCCGTGTTTCGCTCGGGCAAGCATATTTACGCCCAGGTCATCGACGATGCCCGGGGCTTGACTCTTGCTGCGGCCTCGACCCTGGAAAGGGAGCTGCGCGGCAAGCTGCGCACCGGCGCCGACAAGGACGCGGCCGGGACCGTCGGCAAGATCATCGCCGAACGCGCGCGTGCGGCGGGCGTCGAGTCCGTGGTGTTCGATCGCGGCGCGTACCGTTACCACGGACGGGTCAAGGCGCTGGCCGAGGCGGCGCGCGAAAGCGGACTCAAGTTCTGATGGAGATGCGCTGATGGCAAGAGGCCCCAGGGAATCCTCGCGCGGGCGCGGGCCGCGCCCGCGCGAGGATTCGGAGTTCAACGACAAACTCGTCAGCATCAACCGCGTCGCCAAGGTCGTGAAAGGTGGTCGGCGCTTTTCTTTCGCCGCCCTCGTCGTGGTGGGCGACGGTCACGGTCGGGTCGGATATGGCAATGGCAAGGCGCGGGAGGTTCCCGAGGCCATTCGAAAGGCCACGGAAAAGGCCAAACGCGTCATGATTCGGGTGCCGTTGCGCGATGGCAGGACGCTGCACCACGATTCCCAGGGACGCTTCGGCGCCGGCCGGGTGATGATGCGCGCGGCGCCGCCC
>JAKZXM010000144.1:0-2542 GCA_047514975.1 Rhodospirillales bacterium | reverse complement strand
GTCCAGGAGACCGCGGATGATTTGCGCCTCGCGCCCCGGCCGCAACATGACCCCGGCTTCGCTCTTGAGCCGCCGGATTTTCGCCACCACGTCCGCGCGGTCCATCAACAGCTCGTGAATCGCCCGGTCGATCGCGTCGATTTCGCGTCGCAGGGCACTCAATGACCTTGCCGCGCTCATCGCTGTATCGCAGTCCTTGCGGATGTTCGGCCAACGGATCGGAGGGTGGTTAGTGATAATGGCTCGTGCCCGCGAAATCAAAGAAAACGTTGACACTCAGGGGGTTGATTTCTAGCTATGGAGTGCCTTTCCGAACGTATGTCGAACGCTGGCGGCCATGGACGCGCCGAAGCACAACACGGGGCGGGCGGCGGCACTCCGCGTCGCCGACGCCGACACGCCCTTTCCCGGCCACCGCGTCGTGCTCGGCGGCGAGCGGCCCCTGCGGCTCGATTGCGGGGTCGAGCTTCGCGACTTCCCGTGCGCCTACCAGACGTACGGGCAGCTCGACGAGGCGGCCTCGAACGTGATTCTCGTCTGTCACGCGCTCACCGGCGACCAGTTCGTCGCCGAGGCGCACCCCGTGACCGGAAAGCAAGGCTGGTGGGCGCAGATGGTCGGGCCCGGCAAGACCTTGGATACGAACCGCTACTTCGTCCTTTGCATCAACACCGTGGGCGGTTGCATGGGCACCGTCGGGCCGCAGGAAACCAACCCCGGGACGGGCGGGACTTGGGGCCTCGACTTCCCGGTCATCACCATCGCCGACATGGTCCGCGCCCAGGCGATGCTGCTCGACCATTTGGGAATCGATCAGGTGTTCGCGGTGATCGGCGGCTCGCTCGGCGGGATGCAGGTCCTCGAATGGGCCGCGTCGTACCCCGAGCGCGTGTTCGCCGCCATCCCGATCGCCGCCGCGGCGAATCATTCGGCGCAGAACATCGCCTTCCACGAGGTCGGCCGCCAGGCCATCATGGCCGACCCCGATTGGTGCGGGGGCGACTACCAGAGTCACGGCAAACGGCCGCATCGCGGTCTCGCCGTCGCCCGCATGGCGGCCCACGTAACCTATCTTTCGGAAGCCGCCCTGCACCGCAAGTTCGGGCGCCGGCTCCAGGACCGCGACCGGGTCGCCTTCGGCTTCGATGCCGACTTTCAGGTCGAGAGTTATCTGCGCCACCAAGGCATCACCTTCGTCGAGCGGTTCGACGCCAACTCGTACCTCTACATCACCCGGGCGATGGACTATTTCGACCTCGCCGAAAGCCACGGCGGCGTTTTGGCCAACGCCTTCGCCGGCACGCCCGTAAGGTTCTGCGTGATCTCGTTCACCAGCGACTGGCTGTATCCCACGCCCGAGAGCCGCAGGATCGTGCAAGCGCTCAACGCGGTGGCCGCGAACGTGAGTTTCGCCGAGATCGTCTCCGACGGCGGTCACGACACCTTTCTGCTCGACGCGCCCGAGTTCCGAAACGTTCTCGACGGATTCCTGACGGGGGCGGCCGAACACCGCGGGCTGACGACGAGGCGGTCGCCGGCCCGGCCATGACCGAGGACCGCGGCCGCAATACCATCCGCGTCGACCTCCAGCGCATCGCCGACATGATCGAGCCGAAATCCCGCGTGCTCGACGTGGGCTGCGGCGACGGCGCGCTTCTGGACAATCTGGCGCGCTTGAAGCAAGTCGATGGCCGCGGGGTGGAACTCAGCGCCGAGGGCGTCAACGCGTGCGTCTCGGCCGGGCTTTCGGTAATCCAGGGCGACGCCGACACCGACCTCGACGACTATCCCGAGAACTCGTTCGACTTCGTCGTCCTGAGCCAGACGCTGCAGACCATGCACGCGCCGCGCAAGGTTTTGGAGAACCTTTTGCGGATCGGGCGGCGCGCCGTCGTCTCGTTCCCCAACTTCGGACACTGGCGGGTGCGCGCGCATCTGTTCTTCCGGGGGCGCATGCCGGTCAACGAAGCCCTGCCCCACCAATGGTACGACACGCCCAACATCCACCTGAGCACGATCCGCGACTTCGTGCTGCTGTGCAAGGAGATGGGCATCACCATCGAGCGCAGCTTCTCGCTCGACCACAGGGGTCACGTCCGACGGATCGGCGGGCACCTGGGTTCGGCCAATTTGTTCGGCGAACAGGCGGTCTTCTTGCTGCGGCGGTGAAGCCGACGGCGCCCGGCGGGGCCGGGGCGTGCGCGCTCAAGGCGCCTCGGGCCTTCGCGCGGTGATGGGCACGTACGCTTTGCGCCGCGCCTTTTCCCGCGATTCCGGCTGGGCGGCGTAGATCTGCTTGGTCGCCTCGGCGAGGATGATTCCGGCGAACGTCCGGAACCAGCGCTCGCCGAGTTTTTCCAACGCGGGCGCCGACGAGAGGAGCATCCGCGACGTGACCGGCGGCACGAAAAGTGCCGCGCGCGAACGGACCGGCGTGAACATGGATTCGCGCAAACTGCGGGTGAGCTGGCCCGGCGAATAGGGCCGGCCTTGGCCGAACGGCGGCCTTTCGAAGCGCGCCCAGATCCCGCGACGGTTGGGC
>JAKZXM010000143.1:0-15193 GCA_047514975.1 Rhodospirillales bacterium | reverse complement strand
GCGTTGTTGACGAGGATGTCGAGGCGGCCGAACGCGGTCTTGGCAGCCGCCGACGCGGCGTCGGTGCCCTCGCGGGTGGCCAAGTCGGCGGCCGCGATCTCGACGCGGCGGCCCGCGGCCTCGCCGATCTCGGCCGCCGCCCGCTCGAGGTCGCGCTCGGTGCGCGCGACCAGCATCAGGGCACAACCCTCGTCCGCGAGCCTTCGCGCGATCGCGCGGCCGATGCCGCGGCTTCCCCCGGTTATCAGCGCGATCTTTCCTTCGAGCCCCAACTCCATCGGCTCCTCCTTCCCGCGCCTGACTCGCGCAAGCCTGGGGTGCTAGTTTAGCCGCCCGCCCGATCGACGCTCACACAAACAAGGGATCGAACCATGCCTCGCCTGAATGGGAAAGTCGCGATCATCACCGGCGCCGGTTCCGGGATCGGGCGCGCGGGGGCCGAGATCTTCGCCCGCGAAGGGGCCAAGGTGGCGGTCGTCGAGGTCGACGCCGAAGGCGGCAATGCGACCGTGGAGATCATTCGCGCGGCGGGTGGCGAGGCGCGCCTGATCGCCACCGACGTCACCGACGAGGCCGCCGTCGCGCGCGCCGTCGACGAAACGCTCGAGATCTACGGCCGCCTGGACGTCCTTTACAACAACGCCGGCGGCATGGCGCCGGACGACGGCTCGATCACCGACATGCCCGTCGACGCCTTCTGGGCGGCGATAAAATTGAACCTGTTCGGGACGTTCCTCTGTTGCCGCTTCGCCATCCCCCACATCGTCGCCGCGGGCGGCGGCTCGGTCATCAACACCGGGTCCATCTACGCCATCCAGGGCCACCCCCACAGCGTCGGCTATTCCACGTCCAAGGGCGCCGTCGTCGCGCTCACCCGCGCATTGGCCGCCGAGTACGGCGCCTCGAAGGTGCGCGTCAACTGCATCTCGCCCGGCATGGTGCGCACACCACGGGTGGAGAAGCTAATCCGCGACAATCCCAGGGTCGTCAAGAACATCGTGCGCTACATCCTCGGAACCGTCGAGACCGACGAGATCGGGAGTCTCGCGCTTTTCCTGGCGTCGGACGAATCGCGGCACCTCTCAGGCGTCAACATCCCCTTCGACAGCGCCGGGCGCTCGGCCCCGTCGGCGTATCAGTGAACGCCCTGTGGCGCCGCGCCTGATCGGCGGCGGCCGAACGCCGGCGCCGGTGAACGCGGCCACGAAAGTCTCGAACCCCATGGCCGATGCCGAGAAGACCCGTTGGGGGATTGTCGCGCTTTGCGTCGCCGCGGGCTTGGTGGCTGCGGCCCACGTGGGCAAGGCGCCGCCGGCGCTGCCGGCGCTCCGCGCCGAGTTTGGCCTCGATCTCGTTCTCGCCGGTTGGATCGTCTCAATTTTCGGTTTCACCGGGATGACGCTGGGGATCGTCGCCGGATCGGTGGCCGACCGGGTCGGCCACTGGCGCCTTTTGCTGATCGGCCTCGCCGCACTCGCGGCGGGCAGTGCCGTCGGCGGTCTTGCGAGCAGCGGCGCGATCCTGCTCGCGAGCCGCTTCTTCGAGGGGTTGGGGCTGTTGTCGGTGACGGTCTCGGCGCCGGCGATGATCGCTCAGGCCGCGCCGGGGCGCGACCGTCGCTTGGCGCTCGGTATCTGGGGCAGCTTCATGCCCGCCGGCATGGCGACGATGATGCTGATCTCGCCCGCATTCCTTTCCACCGTGGGCTGGCGCGGGCTGTGGCAGGCGGCGGCGATCCTGAGCCTCATTTGGATCGTGGTCATGCGGCGCGGCACGCCGCCGGCGCCCGCCGACGACCAGGCCGAGGTCCCGCCACCGCTGCTCCACAACGTCGTCAGCACGATCTCGCGGCCCGGCCCGTGGCTGATGTCGATCTGCTTCGCGCTTTACACCGTTCAGTGGATGTCGCTGATGGTCTGGCTGCCCACGTTCCTGATCGAGCAGCGGACGATCGGGATCGGCGCCGCGGCGGCGATGACCGCGCTCGTCGTCGTCGTCAACGTCGCCGGCAACGTGGGCGCGGGCTGGATGTTGCGCCACAACGCCCCGCGCTGGCTGCTGCTCGTCATCGCCGGCGCGACCATGGGGCTTGCGGGCCTCGGGATCTTTTCGTCCGCGGTTCCCGACGCGGCACGCTATCTGCTGTGCCTCGTCTTTTCAGGCATCGGCGGGATGCTGCCGACCTCGCTTCTTGCCGGGGTGCCGGTCTTCGCGCCGTCGCCGCGCCAGTACGCGACCGGAAACGGCTTCCTGACCCAGGGCGCGAATGTGGGCCAGGTCATCGGTCCACCGGCGGTCGCCGCCCTGGTGGCGTCAACGGGGCTCTGGGAATCGGCGTCGTGGCTGATGGCCGGAACGGCGGGCGCGATCGTCGTCGTCGCGCTGGCGATCGGCGCCGTCGAACGCAGGCTGCCCGCGGCCGGACCGGCCGCGCCGCCGAGCCAGGTTTCGGACTCGTAAGCGAGCGACCAGCGGAAAAATCGATGTCGCCGTGTCAGGCGGGTCGAAACAGCACGTCGTGGTACGCCCCCCGGAGCGGCCAAGGATTTCAGTCAATTCCGGGCAGTCCATCGTTCTTACCTTGCCGTCGCCGGTTAGCGGAAAGGCGGCGCGGTGAAGGCCCTTGTCTTGAGACCGAATTCGAAACGACAATGGCACATGGTCGCAAAAGCGCGCGTACGGGCGAGATGGGCCGCCCTTGTCATGGCGATGGCTATCACGGCCGGCGTGAACGCGCCCGGGCCGGCCGAGGCCCGCTGCCAGGCCGACCAGGTCCGTCGGTTCAATTACTAAACGAAGAATAGCGACTGCATCGCTATCAAAGACGCCGAGGAAACAATGCGAGACCGGCTTTTCCGCCAGCAACGCCAACCGCGCCACTAGGCCGAAGTGATGCAACGGTCTCGCAAGCTTGAACAGCAAAGGGTCCAACACCAAAGGGCGCTCGAGATATCCCGGATCAAGGCGGTTCAAGACCAGCGAATCAGAGCGCAGCAACAGCTGAGTGTGCAAAGGCGCCTTCGCCAGGAGTAGGTGCTGGTGCGGCAAAAGCAGCTCAGGTTCCAACGGGTAATCGAACGACAGTTGCAGCCCAGAACCGCGCCGCGATAACGAGCTTCCATTCCGGGCCGCGTCGAAAGCTCGCGGGCCAAATGATCCGAATCAAAGCGCGAGGCGCGCGCGGGCGGGACTTGGGTTTGTCGGCGCCACGGGCTACGGTTGCCGGGCGCCCCGACCACCGGAGGACGATCACGTCATGGCCTTTTTGTTCGGAAGCCGGAGCCACGACGCCGGCAAATGGGTCGACGAGCTGAAGCGGGGGCTGCCGGAGATGGAGTTCCGGCTGTGGCCCGACGGCGTCGGCGATCCCGCCGACATCGAGTTCACGCTGGTCTCGGGCGGCAAGCCCGGGATGTACAAGGACTTCCCGAACCTGAGGGCGATCTTTTCCTTCGGCGCCGGCGTCGACCACCTGATGCGCGACGCGGACGTGCCCCGGCACGTTCCCATCGGCCGCGGCGTCAACGCGAGCCTGGTGCAGAACATGACCCACTACGTCGTGCACTGGGTTTTGCATTTCCACCGCGGCTATCACCGCTACCGCGAGTTTCAGGGACAAGCGAAGTGGCAGGGCTTGGACTTCGTTTACCCCGACCACCGGCGCGTGGGATTTCTCGGACTGGGCGCACTCGGGACGGACGCCGCCCGGCACACCGCCACACTCGGGTTCCCGACCGCCGGCTGGAGCCGCGCCCCCAAATCCGTAGACGGCGTCGAAAGCTTCCACGGCGCGGATCAATTGACGCCGTTTCTCGCGCGCACCGATATCCTTGTTTGCCTTCTGCCGCTGACACCCGAGACCACCGGCATCATCAACGCCGAGAACTTGGCGGCGCTGCCCCAGGGCGCGTTCGTCATCAACCCGGGCCGCGGCTCTCACGCGGTCGAGGACGATGTTCGCGCCGCCCTCGATTCCGGCCACATCGAGGCCGCCGCGCTCGACGTGTTCCGCACCGAGCCGCTGCCGCCCGAAGACCCCTTGTGGGCGCACCCCGGTGTGTATGTGACGCCCCATGTCGCGAGCCGCAACGAGATCGATGTCGCGGCCGCGCACCACGCCGAGAACGTGCGCCGCGTGCTGGCCGGCGAATTGCCGCACCCGCACGTGGACCGGGCGCGGGGGTACTAGACCAGATCGTGGTCGCTCGGTTTCGCTTGGTCGCGATCCGCCGACCACGTGAATCTGGTCTGCACTATTGAGATCGAGCGGGTCGGCGCGTTTGATTGGAACCACGATTCGGTTCCAGTCAAACGCGATCCGCTCTAAGACCGCGATCGCGCGAGGACAGCATGGACCTGGGGCTTGAAGGAAAAGTGGCGCTGGTGAGCGGCGGCAACCGCGGGATCGGCCTTGCCATCGCGCGCCGGCTAGCGGCCGAGGGGTGCGATCTGATGCTGGTGGCCCGCGACGAGGACGCGCTTGCCGACGCGGCGCGAACCATCGTGGCCGCGACCGCGCGCCGGGTGGAGACGTTCGCGGCCGATCTCGGCACGCGGGCGGGAACGGACGCCGCCGCCGCCGCGCTCGAAAAGACGTACGGGCGCATCGACATCTTGATCAACAACGCGGGCGCGCCCCTCACCGGCGACTTTCTCGAGCTCGACGATGCGGCGTGGCAAGAGGCGTTCGCTCTCAAGGTCTTCGGCTGCGTGCGCCTGTGCCGGGCGCTGTGGCCGATGCTCAAGGAGAGCCACGGCGCGGTGGTCAACATGAGCGGCACCAAGAACTACCTGCCGAGCCCCGGCGGCGCCATCGGCGGCGCGATGAACGCCGCGGTCACCAATTTTTCGAAGGCGCTGGCGAACCAGGGCCTGATCGACGACATCAACGTGAATGCCATCCATCCCGGGATCATCCTCGGCGCCCTCGACGACCGCAACGTGGCCGCCCAGGCGCGCCTTCGCGCCATGAGCGCGGACGAGATCAAGGCGACCCGCCTAGCCGCGCTGGGCGTCCGGCGCTTCGGCGAGGCCGACGACGTGGCCGACGTGGTCGCCTTCCTGGCCTCGCCCGCAGCCCGCCACATCCAGGGCACCAACACGGTGATCGACGGCGGTAACCGGCGAATGATCTGAGCGGCGTTTGCGCGGCCGATCCGAAGAGGCGAAGAAAATCGACATGGACACCGACGTCCTGATCGTCGGCGGCGGCATCGTCGGATGCTCGCTGGCCTACTTCCTCGCCCGCGAGGGAACGGACGCGCTCGTGATCGAGCGCTTCGATCTCAACACCCAGGCGTCCGGCACCAACGCCGGCTCGCTGCACGCGCAGATGATGTCGTTTTTCGCCATGGAAGGGGATTGGGAGCGCTACGCGCGCCTGGAGGAGAAGCTGCCGCTCTATCTCGCAGGCGCCCGCATGTGGCGCGAGCTCGAGCGCGAGCTGGGGATTGAGGCCGAAGTGAAGACCGGCGGCGGGCTGATGGTGGCCGAGACCGACGACCAGATTCGCTTCCTGGAAAAGAAGGTCGCGGGCGAGCGGCGCTTCGGCCTCACCAGCGGGATCGTCACCGGAGCCGAGCTCAAGACCTTGGCACCCTATCTTTCCGACGCGGTGATCGGCGCCGACTTCTGTCCCGACGAGGGCAAGGTCAACCCCTTGATCGCGACGCCGGCGATCGTGCGCGCCGCCGAGAAAGCGGGTGCCGTGTTCCGGCGCGGCACCGCGCTTCTCGGGCTCGCGCGCGAGAAGCAAGGCTTCGCCGCGACCACGAGTGGCGGGCCCATTCGTTGCCGGCGCGTCGCCAACGCCGCCGGACCCGACATGGGCGCGGTGGCGGCGATGGTCGGGCTCGACTACCCGGCCGAGAGCCTGGTGCTTCACATGAACGCGACCGAGCCCGCCGCGCCCTTCCTGCCGCACCTGGTCCAGCACGCGAACGAGCGCCTGACCTTGAAGCAGGCGGCGAACGGCAACCTAATCGTCGGCGGCGGATGGCCCGCCGTGATCGATCCCGCCACGGGACAACCGGGCGTCGTCAGGACCTCGATCGAGGGGAATCTCTGGGTCGCCCAGCACCTGGTGCCCGAGATGGCGCATTTGCGCCTGATCCGGACCTGGGCCGGGGTGATGGCGTTCAGCGACGTGGTGGAACCGGTCTATGGCGAGGCGCCGGGGGTGGCGGGCTTCTTCAACGCCCCGGCCGCGGCCGGCTACACGGCCGGCCCCTTCTGCGCCCGCGTGCTGGCCGACGTGATGGGCGGCAAGAACGCCGAAGGCGACGCGGTGCGGATCGCGCGGACCTTCAACGCGGGTTGAGGGGGGGGCATTCGCGTCATCGTTCTTTTGCGTCATGCCCGGACATGATCCGGGCATCCACGCCTTCAAAGGATCTCCGTGTAAAGGTCACCCCAGTCAGGATTACCCTCGAGAATCAAGCGCACCTTCCAAGCTCGCGGCCAGTGCTTCATGGTCTTCTCGCGCTGAATCGCTCTTCGAATGTCGTCGTGGCGCTCGAAATAAACGAGCCGCTTCAGTCCGTACCGCTTCGTGAACCCGGCGATCAAACCTTCCCGGTGCTCGAAGGCGCGACGCGGCAAGTCGTTGGTGACGCCCACATAGAGCGCACCGTTTGGCTTGTTGGTCATGATGTCGACCCACCCGCCCCGCACGTGGTCGAACCCTCTCCTTCGTGGATTCCCGGAACAAGTCCGGGCATGACGGAATGGAAGTCCGTAGGGCGAGAGTCCATGCGGCGAGCGGAGGAGTCCCCCCTAACTCGTCAGCGGCGGCGGGACGGGGCCGGCAAGCGCGCCGCCGTAAGACTGGGCGATCAGCCTGGACGGGATGCGGAAGCGTCCCATCACGTCCTCTAGGCGCTCGCGCTCGGTGACCACCTCGGCGTCGGCGCCGCACACCAAAACCGTCGCCGGGCGGCATTGGGCGTTGAAGTTGGCGGACGTGGATTCGGCGTAGCAGCCGGTATCGAGAAGGGCGATGGTGTCGCCCCGCGTAAGCTCCGGCATCTCGCGCGCATGGCCGAGCACGTCGTGGGTGCAGATGGGCCCGACGATGTCGACGGTCTCGGTCGCCGGCCGGTCTGCCTTGTTGGCGGCGACGATGTGGTAGTGGTGGGGAATGGCGATCCACGGTACGTGGTTGCCCGAGAGATCGACGTTGACCCACTTGCGCATCTTCTTGGGCCAGGTCTTGACCGCGCCGACGCGCCCCACCGCGATGCCGGCCATGCCTGAGATCGACCGCCCCGGCTCGATCTTGAGGGTCGGAAGCCCAAGACCGTGCTTGGCGCATTCGTCCTTGACCGCGTTCGCCACCTGCTCACCGTAGTCCTCGAACGAAGACGCGGTCTCGTCGTCGACGCCGCCCTGGACGCCGGTCTTCTCCTTGCGCCCGAAAGTCCAGCCGCCGCCCAAGTCGATCGCCGGCGGCGTCCAGCCGGTGTCGTCGCGAAGGCGCGCGCACCATTGCACCATCTCGCGCGCCATCTCGGCGAAATCCTTGGCCTGGTTGTCGAGGCGGCTCAAATGGAAGTGCAGCTCGACCAGGTGCAGGTTGTTCATCTGGCCGCGGATGCGCTTTACCAGCTCGACCGTCTGCTCGTACGGCATGCCCCATTTCTCACCCCAGACGATCTCGGCCATGCTGCCCGAATGCACGCCGCGGCCGAACCGGTCCTCGAGCGCGGGCAGCTCGAGCTTGGCGCGGATGCCGACCTCGATGTCGCGCCCCAATCGGTTTGCCGTCTCGTGGATCACGTCCACCTCGTCCATGGCGTCGATGTTGATGCACACCCCGTTGGCGACCGCGAGCTCGATCTCGTCGGCCTCCTTGTTGGAGCCGTTGAGAACCAGGGTCTTGGGGTCGGTGCCCGCGAGCAACGCGATGTACATCTCGTTGTGGCCGAAGGCGTCGCCGCCGGCGCCCTCCTGGTTCATGATGTGGCGCATGGCGAGGCCGTTGTTGCTCTTGTTCGCGAACAGGATCTTCACGTCCGGGTAGTGGGCCTGAAAGGCGTCGCGAAAGCGCCGGTAGTTGTGGCGGAACTGGTTCTCGCTGAAGACGTAGAGCGGCGTTCCGAATTCGCTGGCGAGCGCGTCCACGTCGCAACGATCGCACCACAGCTTGCCGTTGTCGCCGATCCCGAAGAATTCCGAGAAATGGTGCGAATACTTCGGATAATCGAGCACCACGGGCCCGCGCTTGGACAGATCAGGCATCTCTCGACTCCCTCGCCGGGACGGTTGATCGGGGAACCCGGCAACCGCGAACCGTATCAGCTTGGCGAAAGCGCGGTCAATCGCCCGGACCCGCGGGCGGCGCGGCCGGGCGTGCCGAGGCGGTTTCGGCCCGACGGCGTGGGGGAAGTCCGAATCAGGCCGGGGTGCGCCCTCAGCCCTGGATCGGACAATGGGTTGCGTTCTTGACCGGCAGATCGGCCCGATAAGGGCGGAACCCGATCGACGGCACCGGTTCACGACGGGAAATGTGGTGCGAACGTCTTTCGTGCCTCCATCGTCGGCAATGGGTGGGCCATCTGGGGAATCTCGGTTAATCCAGCGTTCGGGCAAGCCGAAAACCGGCATTGATATACCGGTTGACGGTGTAGGACCTGTTTCGGTACGCGGACCGGACGTACCACTCACCGATGAAGTTCCACGAACCGCCCCGCAGGACGCGGCTGGCGCAGCTGCCGCCGCTTGTCCACGCGCTGCCATCGGAGGGCGCGCCTTCATAACTGCCGTGCCAGCAGTCCTCCACCCACTCCCAGACGTTGCCAAGCATGTCGTGGAGCCCTAAACCGTTGACCGGGAACGAGCCGACCGGCGCAGTCTGCTTGCCATCCCACGGGCTTTCGCAGCCGCGGCAGTTGGCGAGGTTTCGACCAATCCCGTCGCCCCACCAATAACGCGTCGTCGTCCCCGCCCGCGCCGCGTACTCCCACTCGGCTTCCGAGAGCAACCGGTACGTCTTCCCCGTCTTCCTAGACAGCCACGCCGCGTACGACTTGGCATCGTCCCAGCTGACGTAGATAGCGGGGCGGTCGCCGCGGCCCCAACCTTGGTCGTCCGGCCGGTAACCACCGCACCCGCCATCGGCGGCGCAGGCGTCCCACTCGACGAACGTCACCTCATTGCGGCCGACCGCGAAGGGCCGCGGAATCGTGACCGGGTGCTGGGGACCTTCGTCGCCGTCTCGTGGTACCTCGCTCGCCGGCGAGCCCATGGTAAACGCGCCCGCCGGCACCACCACCATCTCGGGGCACAAAGGGCAGTCGCGGAACACGTCCTCGGGCGTCCAGTAACCGTCAAGGATCGGCTCTACTGGACGCAAAGCAAGGTCGGCCTTTCTTCGCTCCAAATGTGTGCCGAAAGTGCCCGAGGGATAAGGAAAGACCGGGGATTCGCACGCCCATAGAGCCGCCACACCCACAATCATTATGAGGGGAGCAATCCGTTTCAAGGGAAGACGCTCCATACCATTACCCCGCAGCAAGAAAGCCAGTCGCGGAAGGCAGCCCTACGTAGACTCTCGTCCGAGGAATCGAAAACGGCTCTCGCGCACCTCCCCGCCTTAGCGGTCTCGGCCTGACCGCCTGGGGGAAGCCCGATTCAGCCCGTGCGCGTTCGCCCCGAGGCGAGCTCGGCCACGTTTTCATCGAGTGCCGCAAGGAATCCGGGCATCGCGCGGTCGTGGCGCGGCACCACCATGACGTGGAGCGAGCGCGGCTCCTGGATTCGCCCCACCAGCCAGCCCTTGGCGGCGAGGGCGTCGCCAAGCGCGAAGACGTCGAAGCCGGTGGCCGCGAAGGTGACGACGCAAAATTCCGGCGGCGCCGTCATTTGAAGCGCAGGGTTCGCCTCGATCCCGGCAACCAGCGCGTCGCGGGCGGCGATGATGCGCGTCGCCTCGGCTAAGTATCCCTTGGTTCCCAAGTGCTTCATCACCGCCCAGGCGGCGGCGACGGGGGCGCCCGGCCTGGACGCGGTAAACGCATCCAGGCCGTAAGTTCCCCCGGGCCAGTCGTCGAAATCGAGCGACTGGTAGGCGGCGTATTCGGCGTTGCGATAGAGGATCACCGACGATGTCTTCGGCGCGTAGCCGTACTTGTGCATGTCGGCCGAAAGCGAGGTCACGCCGGGAAGCGAGAAGTCGAAGTCGGGGACCGGCTGGCCGAGCTTCTTGAAGAAGGGCGCGAGAAAGCCGCCGACGCAGGCGTCCACGTGCAGCCAGAGGTTTCGGGCGCGGGCCAGCGCGTCGAGCTCGATCACGGGGTCGAAGACGCCGTGGCACCAAGTGGGCGCCGAGGCGACGATCATGATCGTCGAATCGGTGACGGCTTGCGCCATGGCGGCGGCGTCGGCGCGCAAATCGTCCGCCAGCGGGACCCGCACCTCGTTCAGCCCCAAGTACCGGGCGGCCTTGGCGAAGGACGGATAGGCCGAGCGCGCGACCAGGATTTCAGGGGTTCCCGCGACCGGCCGGTTGGCCGCCGCCCAGTCGCGGGCCGCCTTGACCGCCATGAAGCAGCTTTCGGTGCCGGCGGGCGTCACCGTGCCGACCACGTCGGCGCCGCCACGCATCAAGTCCGCGGTCGCGCGCACCAGCTCTTCGGCGAACTTCGCCAGGCTGGGATAGGCGGCCCGGCCGACGGCGTTCGAGGAGAAGTACTTGAGATAAGCCTTCTTCCCCACCTCGATCAGCGCGTCGTCGGCGTGGACGACGAAGGCGAGGCCCTTGTCGTGGTCGATGTCTTTCGCTGAAGCCGCATCGAGTTCGGCTTCCAGGCTCGCCCAGCCCATCCCGTCTTCGCTCAACAACTCTTCGGTCATCCGTCGTCTCCCGATTTCCGCCAAACTCCCGCGTCGACCCTTAGGGGATGATACGCGCATCACGCAACTCGTCGAACCGGCGGATGAACATCGCTTCGGTATCGACGAACGTCTCGAACCCAAACGTGCGGCACTTGGTGGTGTCGCTGATCACGTCCCAGGTTTGGGCGAAAAGCGCGTCTGCGAACGCCCAATCCACGAGATCGTCCAAGGGGCGGCGCCCGAGGCCGTGGCGCTCGACGAGCGAATCCCAAAGGGGACCCTTGTCGGCCATGTGCCCGGCAAGCGCGATGGTGCGAACCTCGCCCGTCTCCATGCGAAAGTACTCGGCGACAAGGGGCCACAGGCGTTGCCAGCGGAAAACGTCGCCGTTGGTGATGTTGAACGCCTGGTTCGCGCAATCCGCGTCGACTGCGGACCACACCGCGGCCTGGCTGAGAAGGGTCGCGTCCGTCGCCTCGCTGATCGCGGCGAAGGCGGCCGGGTGGCCTGGGAACCGGAGCGGCAGTTCGAGCGCCTTCGAAAGGGTCGCGTAGACGGCGATCGCAAGGGCCGCGTTGCGGCGCCGCCCCGGCGCCAATCCTGAGACCGCGTTCGGGCGCAACAACGTCCACGACCACCGCTTTCCGGCTTGCCGGCGTCGCAGCCGATCCTCCTGGGCGAAGAAATGGTTGGGGGGCATGTGCCGGGCATCGGTCTCCTTCGCCGGCGTCTTGTAGGGGCCGAGATGGCTTCCGTAGACGGACGATCCCTGCATCAAGGTTACGCGCGCGAGCTTGGGCGCCGCCGCCTCGAGCGTAGAAAGCGCATTTTCGAACATGGCTTCGTTCAGCCGGGTCCGATCCGCGGGCGCATCGCCGCCCGTATCCTCGGCGGCGTAGATCGCGTGGGTCACGTCCCCGATTCCGCTCAAGCCCTCGGCGCACGCGCGCTCATCGGCGAGATCGAGGCCGATAATGCGGGCGCGGGTGCGAAATTCGGGCGCCCGGCGGGCGACGGCAATGACGTCCCAGTCGTTGCGGCGGTCAAGGTACCGAACCAGATTGCCGCCGACGGTCCCGGTTCCGCCCAGCACCAACGCGACCTTTCGAACGCTCATCGCCTTTGTCCGCGTGCGCCTCGTTCGCGCGTGATCGCCCGACGATACACGCTTCGCGGCCCAAACGCGCGGACCGCGCGTGATTGCCGCCGGCCCTCGTGCCTGCCATGATCGCGCCCTTCGAACAGACGCGCCGGAGTATGCACATGATCGACGCGGCCATCGTCGGGTTGGGGCGCTGGGGCCGGCGCATCGTCGATTCGGTCCAGGGCGGTAGCGAGGCGATCCGGTTTGTGGCCGCCGTCACCCGGACCCCCGCGAACGCGGCCCAATTCGCGGACCGCGCCGGGCTCGCCGTCGGCGACGACTATTCCGAGATCCTGAGGCGCGCGGACGTGGACGCGGTGGTGCTCGCCACCCCCAATTCGCAGCACGCCGGACAGATCGTCGCGGCCGTCGAGGCGGGAAAGCACGTCCTCGTGGAAAAGCCGTTCACGCTCGACCGCGCCAGTGCCGAGACGGCGGCCCAGGCTGCCGCGCGCGCGGGCGTCGTGCTTGCGCCCGCCCACAACCGCCGGTTCCTGCCCGCCATCGCCGAGCTTCGCGCACGCCTCGCCCAGGGCCAGCTCGGCACGCTTTGTCACGTCGAGGCGAACTATTCCGGCGGCTCGGGTTATCGCTATCGCGACGGC
Source organism: Rhodospirillales bacterium (assembly GCA_047514975.1). Taxonomy (GTDB): domain Bacteria; phylum Pseudomonadota; class Alphaproteobacteria; order Rhodospirillales; family JASLLV01; genus JASLLV01. The sequence goes on along the minus strand of JAKZXM010000143.1, from coordinate 2,611 downwards.
ATGTGGCGCGCGCACAGGGCCGAAAGCCCGGCGGGAAGCATGACGGCGACGGGAATTCACATTCTCGACGCGCTGATCGGGCTGTTCGGCCGCGTCACCCGGGTGCAGGCCCAAAGCCTGCGCCGCGTGCTGGCGATCGATATCGACGACACCACGTCCGCGCTGCTGCGCTTCGAGAACGGGATGACGGGATATCTCGCGACGCTTGGCGCCACCGCCGGTGACTGGCGGCTCCAGGTTTTCGGCGCCGACGGCTGGGCCGAGGTCCGGCCCGACGACCGGCTTTGCGTGCGGATCGGCGACGCCGAGCCAGAAACGATCGTCTTCGAGACCACCGATACGGTGCGCGCCGAGCTCGAGGCCTTCGCCGCGGCGATCGCGGGCGAAGCGCCCTATCCGGTGCCGGTCGAAGACGCCGTGCACGGCGTTGCCGTGATGGAGGCGATGGACATCGCGGCCGCAGAAGGCGGCGCGTTCAAGGTATTCTGATCGTCCGGCCGAGGTGCTAAGGTGCCCGAATGAGAGTTGATTGGGGAGAAGCGTCATGAACGATGGAAAGGTCGCCTGGACGGGTAATTTCCCGGCCGTAATCACGCCATTTACCGCCGCCGGCGAGATCGACGAGAAAAAGTTCCTGGAAAACATCGAGATCCTTATCGCCGACGGCGTCGACGGGATCATCGTTTCGGGCTCCAACGGCGAATCCTGGGCGCTGGAGCCGGACGAGCGGCTCAGGCTTTTCACCATCGCCGCCCAGCTGATCAAGGGCCGGGTCCCGGTTCTCGGCGGGACCGGCGGCATCATTACCCACTGGGTCGCCGAATTGACCTTGGCCGCCAAGGAAGCGGGATGCGACGGCGCCATGATCATGCCGCCCTATTACGCGATGGTGAACCGCAAAGAGGTGGGGCAGCACTACCGGACCATCTCGGAGACCGCGAAGCTTCCCATCCTGCTCTACAACTCGCCGGCCGCTACCGGCGTCAACTTGACCGCCGAGTTCTGCGTCGAGCTCGCCGAGATCGACTACGTGGTCGCCATCAAGCAGAGCGTCCCCGACTTCGTCGAATTCGCAAACACGGTCGACGCCGTGGGCGAGCGCATCCAAGTCTTTACCGGCAACTCCGGCAAGCGCGGCCTCGCCGCCGCCATGGTCGGCGCCGTCGGCTTCGTCTCGAGCGAGGACCCCCACGTCATGGGAGCCGAGGGCGTCTCGTTGTGGAAGGTCTCGCAAAGCGGTGATTTGGCCGCGGCCCGCGCCCTCCAGGCCAAGATCCTGCGCATGAAGAACGCGCTCGGCGCCATTGGCACGGCGCCGGCGTCGATGAAGGCGGCCATGAACATCCTCGGCCGTCCCGGAGGCCACGTTCGGAGGCCGCTACTCGATCTCGACGCGGCCGAGACCGAACGCGTCTGCGCGGCCCTCGACGATCTCGGGCTGCTCTCGGGGCGCGCCGCCGCGCAGTAGCCCTCGACGGCGAAATGGCGCGGTGCCCCGGGCGCGCTTGACCGAGGACTGCGGGTGGACCGCCTCCTGACCGTCGGCGCCGCCCAGTTGGGGCCGGTCTCGATCGGCGACAGCCGGCGCGTTCGTGGTCGCGCGCATGATCGCGCTGCTGGGCGAGGCGCGATCATTCGGGTGCGAGCTCGTGGTTTTTCCCGAGTTGGCGCTCACCACCTTCTTCCCCCGCCTCCACATGACCGATGAGGGGGAGATCGATTCCTTTTGCGAGTCCGGGATGCCGGGGCCCGAGACGAAGGCGCTGTTCGAGGCGGCCGCGGATTGGGGAATCGGCTTCTATCTCGGTTACGCCGAGCTTTGCCGAGACGGCGGGCGGCCACGGCGGTTCAACACAGCGATCCTGGTCGACGGCTCGGGTCGGGTCGTCGGCAAGTACCGAAAGGTGCATCTCCCCGGAGATCCCGAGTACGTTCCCGGCCGACCGGTCCAGGAGATGGAAAAGCGCTACTTCGAAGTGGGCGATCTTGGCTTTCCCGTCTGGCGGGCCTGGAACGGCGTCGTCGGCATGTGCCTTTGCAACGACCGCCGCTGGCCGGAGGTCTATCGCATGATGGGCCTGCAAGGCATCGAGATGATCCTGGTGGGCTACAACACCAAGCTCATCGACCGCGACGGGGCCGAGCCCGGCCATACCCCGATGTTCCACCATCGGCTCGTGCTCCAGGCCGGCGCCTATCAGAACGCCACCTTCGTCGTCGCCGCCGCGAAGGCCGGAAACGAGGACGCCATCCCGTTTCTGGCGGGGAGCTGCATCGTCGCGCCATCGGGAGAAATCGTGGCGCAATCGCAGACCGAAGGGGACGAGTTGATCGCCGCGCGCGTGAACCTGGAAGATTGTGCGCTCGGCAAGCGGACCGTTTTCAACTTTGATGCCCACCGGCGGACCGAGGCTTGCGGCCTGATCTGTAGCCGCGCGGGTGCGATCGCACCGCCCGCCTCGCGAAGCTGTGCGAAGGGCAGGCCCCTCGGCTCGTGATCCGGATCGTCGGGCGGCGCGACGTTCGCATCACCCCGCGATGGGATATGGGATCACCGGCGCCGGTGCGATTTCGCGAAAGTGGACGATGCATTGGGCCCGCGGGCCGGGTG